>JBATHQ010000055.1:0-2893 GCA_049667005.1 Psychromonas sp. | reverse complement strand
GGTCCTGATAGCTCGGAACCATCAAGTGCAATACCGACAGTTCTAACGCGCCCTGGTTTATCTGCAGGGATTGGCGTAACGGGGATCAGGTAAGTTAGAGAGAAGTCGTCGTCAAGATATGATAGTTCGCACTCGATACAGTTTTGTTTATATTGTTCTTCAACGTCAGGTCGTGCAGCACCTAAGCAGGCCTCTTTTGTGGCGGTGTAACGCACTTTATTTGTTTTAACATCGTAAACCAGCCATTTTTCGTCGCCATAATAATCACTAAGTTTTAAAATGAAATCGCCGGTGATATCCACTAAATCGCCTGTCCCCGCTTTACTAAACCAAGCGCCGCCCGCTTCAGCACCGTCGCTGATTGATCTTGGGCAGAAAGGGCCCGGCTCTCGTCCAGCGGGAGCACCGGATGTAACGAATTCATAGCAACGCGTTGCCGTGCCTTCGCTAGTTTCACAGTCAACAATTTTAGGCTTTTGGCTAAACGCTCCTTGTGCAAACAAAGAAAGGTCTATTCCCTTAGAAATAGTCGCTTGCTTCGCTGTTTCCTTTTCTTCGGTAGGACTCGCCGGGGAGGAGTCATTGCATCCGCTTAAAGTGATTGCAACAAAGGCAATGCTGCCCATTAATGACCGGAATACTGATAAACTCATGATTTATCTCCACTTTTAGTTTAAGGCTATTAACTATTTTGATAACTAATATTACCTTAAATTAGAGATTAAATGTGCAAAAATGTGGGCTTTGAGAGGCACTAAACAATATAAATATAAAGAAAATGCACAACTTGATCCATTGGGATGCTTTAAATATGCGGACAAAGTCATTAATGTGGACTGGATTCCGTTTCATCTATTTGCTTATACAGATCCACAGTGCTGCCATAATTCCTGCACATTTAATTGTTATTGTCTTCGCTATCAAGGTATTAACAACTAAAAATCACACACACAAGGACTATTCATGAAGATGGATACTGATTTAAGTAAGGCCAGCATTATCATGCTGGGATTAATGATCGGCGGTTGTAACAGCTCATCCTCGGATGATACTGATAGCGATGATTCGTCAACGACAGCATCTTACGCCATCGCTGACTCTGCACAAGACACCTGTTATGACAATAACGAAGCGATTGATTGCCCGGCATCCTCGAATGAGGATTTTTATCTTCAAGATGCTCAAGTAATTAATGGCAGTGCGCAGAGTTATACCACTAATACCACTGCTGATGGTGACCAAACGGTTAGCGACAATGTGACTGGTATTATCTGGACCCAGAGCCCGGAGATGAATGGTGATGGCGAAATCACCAGTGATGACAAAATGTCTTCTGACGATGCCGTAACATATTGTAATAATCTGGATTATGCAGGTGCAACAGATTGGCAGCTTCCCAATATCAAACAGCTTTATTCTCTGATGAACTTTCAGGGAACCGACCCGACCTCTGATGATCTCACGTACCTGCACCCATTTATCGACTGGGATTATTTTGCTTTCGCCTATGGAAGCACCGTAGGTGAGAGGATCATCGATTCTCAATATGCAACCACGTCTAAGTTCTATAACGGCGAAGGCACCGAGATGATGTTCGGGGTGAACTTTGCCGATGGTCGGATTAAGGGCTATACAGAAAGTTTCTTCGGTAGTGATAAAACCTACTTTGTGATGTGTATGCGTGGCGAAACGAATTACGCCACCAATGACTTTGTTGATAATGGTGATCACACCATTACAGATAACGCAACCGGTTTGATGTGGGCACAGTCAGACAGTGGTTCCGATTATGATACCGATACAGGTGAAATTACTGAAGCGGACGGATTTAACTACGCAACCGGGCTTGATTGGACGCAAGAGAACGATGATGATTTTACACTGCTAAAAGATGGTACCGATTTAGCGGGGGCGATGCTCTGGGAGGATGCATTTACTTATGTAAAAACCATGAATGAAGCAAAATACTTAGGTTACAGCGATTGGCGTCTACCCAACATCAAAGAGTTACATAGCCTGGTCGAATATACTGAAGAACTGGAAGCGACAGACTATGCAGTGATTAACGACCTGTTTTATGTAACGACCATCACAGATGAGAATGGCGAAGATGACTACGGCCTGTACTGGAGTAGCACGACACATGCTACCGACGGTGTTGACTCTGATGATACGGATTACAATACGGTTTATGGGAACGCAGCATCTTATGTCGCCTTTGGTAAAGCCCTGGGTTATGACAGTGATACGGGAAGTTGGGTCGATGTTCATGGTGCTGGCGCGCAGCGTAGTGATCCGAAAACCTGGGACGGTGGAGATTACTCGGAAGGTTCTGGTCCCCAATATGACAGCATACGTATTTATAACTACGTCCGTTTAGTTCGTGATATAGATTAATTACCGATATAGCATGATTGTCCGCAGGTTGCGCAACAGCCTGCGGCTTTTTATTTTTATCGCCTTTGCAATTTCAATCCTAAACCTTTGCCGTTGAACTTTAGACCGACTTAAATAGCATTAGAGGTAAGCAACTGTTGAGATGTTACCCCTCAATTTATCAAGCGATAGTCATCGCCATTCTGAACACTTACAAAAAACCATGCCAACCGGTTGATTTTTTATTTTTAAAAACTTAAAAAAATAAGCCGATTGAAATTACTTAATGCCAAAACCTCTTTTATTGAGAAATTCTTTCATATGGGTTCGTGCGGGCACACTGACCATATTTGCTATTTGCCGTGTCCATGTATCATCTCTTGAGCCTTTTGAACGGTTTTTATAATAGGTGCTGCAGATTTCGTTGTATCTTTGCAATTCAGATTGATCCTCCTGGTAATACTCCTCTTTAAGTACCATATTCACCGGCAACCTTGGCTTTTGCTCGGGTTTTTCA
>JBATHQ010000054.1:0-3618 GCA_049667005.1 Psychromonas sp. | reverse complement strand
GCGCAATTAAAAATAGCGCAGCAACTTGCACTGCCGGTTATTTTACACGTGGTTAAAAAACAGGGGCGAATGCTGGAGATCCTGCGCCAGCAAAAGTTTACCCAAGGTGGGGTGTACCACGCTTTTTCAGGTAGCGCAGAGGTCGCTTTGGCTTTTATTAAGTTAGGCTTTAAGATAGGGGTTGGCGGCGTAATCACTTATCCCAACTCTGTGACCACCAGAGCGACCATTGCTGCATTGCCGCTTGAGTCATTAGTGTTAGAAACGGATGCACCGGATATGCCTGTTTACCAGCAGGAGCAAGCGGATAATTCCCCCCTTAATTTATTAAAGGTTTTTGCGGCATTGATGACGCTGCGAAGTGAATCAGAAAGTGAATTAGCCTCACAGCTTTATCTAAATACCCGTTCATTATTTTCGTTAGGCAATGACTAAAGATGAAAACTCCCGTAAAATAGCCGTTATTGCAGATAGAACAACACAAAAATAGTGTAATAATAAGGTGATTTTTAATGGTTCAATACCCAATGACAGTTAATGGTGCAGGTAAATTACGCGCTGAATTAGAAAATTTAAAAACAGTGACGCGTCCAGAAATCGTAAAAGCAATTGCTGAAGCGCGTGAGCATGGTGATTTAAAAGAAAATGCTGAATATCATGCGGCGCGTGAGCAACAGGGTTTTTGTGAAGGTCGTATTCAAGATATTGAAGCTAAGTTATCAAACGCGCAAATTATCGATATCACTAAAATAAACAATAATGGCAAGGTTATTTTTGGCTCAACAGTGACCATTGTTAACGTCGATACCGATGAGGAAGTGACCTATAAAATTGTCGGTGATGACGAAGCGAATATAAAGGTAAACATGATTTCAGTTAGCTCGCCGATTGCGCGTGGCTTAATCGGGAAAATGCTTGATGATGAGATTTCAATCGTCACACCTGGCGGCACTATTGATTATGAGATTATTAAAGTTAGTTACGTATTATAATACTCATAAAGATAAGCAAAAAGCCCAGTTAAACTGGGCTTTTTAATAGTAACTATTAAAAGTTAATTACGTGGAAGCTCTATCTTTTTATTTTCACTTGGTCGGAATAAAACCACAATATGGCCAATTTTAGTGATGTTAAGGGCGTTAGTTTCACGTACGATAGCATCGATTATGAGCTGTTTCATTTCACGATCATCCGTTGCAACCTTAACTTTGATTAACTCGTGGTGGCTAAGCGCATTTTCTATTTCAGCTAATACGCCCTCAGTTAGGCCGTGCTGACCTAATAGAACAACGGGTTTCAAGCTGTGAGCAAGACCTTTCAAGTATTGCTTTTGTTTATTTGATAATTTCATTCATATTTCTTTCGGTAAGGGTTGAAAACAAGCCATTCTACCCTTAAATACTAACCTTTACTATTTTGATTGTTATTTATCCTCATTTATTGTTTTCAAATAAGGAAAATAACTGCATTAAGGAATATATCGATGGCAAAAAATGACCATCCTAGCGGACCCAAAAAAAATGCATCGGCCAGCTCTAAGCGCTGGATGCATGAACATGTAAACGATTTTTATGTTAAAGAGGCAAACAAAAAAGGATTACGTTCGCGTGCGGTATTTAAACTGGAGGAGATTAATAACAAAGATAAATTAATTCGTTCAGGTATGACTGTTGTTGATTTGGGCGCGGCGCCGGGAAGTTGGTCGCAGTGGGCTGTTGATACTGTCGGTTTGAAGGGCAAAGTGATTGCCTGTGATATTTTACCCATGGACTCCATTGCCGGTGTTGATTTTTTGCAGGGCGATTTTCGCGAAGAGGCTGTTTTAAATGCCTTGTTGACCAGAATTGCAGGTAAAAATGTTGATGTGGTACTATCGGATATGGCGCCAAATATGAGTGGCTCTGTGGCTATTGATCAGCCTAAATCTATGTATCTGGTTGAACTGGCCTTGGAAATGTGCCGTGAAGTACTGGTTAAAGACGGTAGTTTTATCGTTAAAGTATTTATGGGAGCGGAATTTGAACCGTTTATGAATGAGCTTCGTAAGCTATTTAAATCGGTCAAAACCCGTAAACCAGACTCATCCAGATCACGATCACGGGAAGTTTATCTTGTGGCAACGGGGTATAAAGGATAATTATTTTTGTATTTTGAACAGTGACGAAATTTTATTATCTTATTTATCATGATTTTGAGTATTAAAACTCACTAAGCTTATCCGCTGGTTATATTTACTAGCGACGCTTTTTAAACTGTAGTAATCTATTATTATATTTTCAATTAATTAACAAGAGGTTCACATCTTGAACGATATGGCAAAAAACCTGATATTGTGGTTAGTCATCGCAGTAGTATTGATGTCTCTTTTCCAAGGTTTTGGAAAAGGAGATGCAAAACAGTCTCAAATGGACTACACGACTTTCGTAAAGGAGGTAAGTCAGGGGCAAATCCAACAAGTTCAAATTGATGGAGAAGTGGTTAAAGGTCTTAAAAATAACCAAACTCCTTTTGTGACTTATATTCCCGCCCCGGATCTGGATCTTATTAATGATTTGATCAAAAACAATGTTCGTGTTGAAGGCACTCCCCCAGAAGAGACAAGCTTCTTAGCATCTATTTTTGTTTCCTGGTTCCCGATGTTATTACTGATCGGCGTATGGGTATTCTTTATGCGTAATATGCAAGGTGGTGGTAAGGGCGGCGCAATGTCATTTGGTAAAAGTAAAGCCAAATTGATGGGCGAAGACCAGATCAAAACCACTTTTGCCGATGTTGCCGGCTGTGATGAAGCGAAAGAGGACGTTAAAGAGTTAGTTGATTATTTAAAAGATTCAACCAAATTCCAAAAATTAGGTGGCCGTATTCCTACGGGTGTCTTGTTAGTCGGACCTCCGGGTACGGGTAAAACCCTTCTTGCAAAAGCGATTGCAGGTGAAGCAAAAGTGCCTTTTTTCTCAATTTCAGGTTCTGATTTTGTGGAGATGTTTGTCGGTGTCGGTGCTTCCCGTGTGCGAGACATGTTTGAGCAAGCTAAAAAATCTTCGCCTTGCATCATTTTTATTGATGAGATTGATGCCGTGGGCCGTCAGCGTGGCGCCGGTATGGGCGGTGGTAATGATGAGCGTGAGCAGACATTAAACCAGTTATTGGTTGAAATGGACGGTTTCGAAGGTAACGAAGGTGTTATCGTTATTGCAGCAACAAACCGTCCGGATGTATTGGATGGTGCATTGTTACGTCCAGGGCGTTTTGACCGACAAGTGGTTGTTTCATTACCCGACGTGCGCGGTCGAGAGCAGATTTTAAATGTTCATTTGCGTAAAATACCCGTTGGCGAGGATGTTAAAGCCAATATTATAGCGCGTGGTACACCTGGATTTTCTGGTGCGGATCTGGCTAACTTAGTTAATGAAGCGGCTTTGTTTGCGGCGCGCGGCAGTAAGCGCACCGTAAATAAAGAAGACTTTGAACAAGCGCGCGATAAGATCTTGATGGGCGCGGAACGCCGTAGTTTAGTGATGACGGAAAAAGACAAAGAATCAACTGCTTACCATGAAGCTGGGCATGCTATTGTGGCTAAACTGGTGCCGCAGCACAGTCCTATTCATAAAGTGACGA
>JBATHQ010000053.1:0-2917 GCA_049667005.1 Psychromonas sp. | reverse complement strand
AACACTTTCTGCGGTGGTATTGCGCGGGCTAACTGAAATTTCCACCGGATTATTTACCAACCCTTTGGCTAACTGGCGGATATCATCTGAGAAAGTTGCTGAAAACAGCAGGTTCTGACGTTTTTTCGGCAGTACCGCGAGAATGCGTTTGATATCATGAATAAAGCCCATATCCAGCATGCGATCCGCTTCATCTAAAATTAATACTTCCAGCTGTTTGAAGTTAATCGCATTTTGGTTGTATAGATCGATTAAACGTCCCGGCGTCGCCACTAATATATCCACGCCACCGCGCAGGGTTTGCATCTGCGGATTAATTTTTACGCCGCCAAATACTACGGCACTGCGTAATGGCATGTGCTTACCGTAAGTAACCACACTTGCATGCACCTGTGCGGCCAGTTCCCGTGTTGGGGTTAAAATCAATGCACGTACCTGATTTGCTTTTGGGCGATTGCCTTTTTCTAACAGAGCTAATAACGGTAGCGTGAAACCAGCGGTTTTACCTGTTCCCGTCTGTGCGGCAGCCATCACATCTTTACCTTCGAGTATGGCTGGAATCGCTTGCGCTTGAATCGGAGAAGGCTCTGTATAGCCTTGCTCTTTGACAGCGTTAACAAGCGAATCGGGTAAACCTAATGAATCAAAACTCATAATTTTCTCTTTGTTAGAAATAAGTTGGGAAGTGCGAAAAGCGCGTAGCTTACAGTAACCCTAGATTAAGTGCTACATCAGAGTCATTAAATTAATGCGTAAAATTCATACAAATGCAGAGTGATTAAGCTCACGTTTTCTGTATAATGATGCAACTTTAAAAGTGCCGGGGCCAAATCCTGGTATAAAACATATAACTATATAAATATAGCGGCGTAAATAAGCGCTGCATTGAATTAGGAAAATTGCCTTGTTAAGTACGAATAACATCACCATGCAGTTTGGTGCAAAACCGCTTTTTGAAAATATCTCTGTTAAATTTGGTAACGGCAATCGCTATGGTCTGATTGGTGCTAACGGTTGTGGTAAATCAACATTTATGAAAATCCTAACGGGTGATCTTGAACCGAGCTCAGGTAATGTTGCCAAAGATCCTAACGAACGTATTGCCAAACTTCATCAGGATCAGTTCGCCTTTGAAGAGTTCACAGTGCTTGATACGGTGTTAATGGGTCACAAAGAGATGTGGGCTGTTATGGCTGAGCGTAACCGCATCTACAGTCTGCCGGAAATGAGTGAAGAAGACGGTATGAAAGTGGCCGATCTTGAAACTGAATTTGCCGAAATGGACGGTTATACTGCCGATTCACGCGCCGGAGAACTGTTACTGAGCGTGGGGATTCCACTGGATCAGCATTACGGTTTAATGTCTGCCGTCGCACCAGGCTGGAAACTGCGTGTATTACTGGCGCAAGTGCTGTTTTCAAATCCAGAGATTATGTTACTCGATGAGCCGACCAATAACTTGGATATCGATACTATCCGCTGGTTAGAAGATGAGCTAAAGGCACGTCAGTGTACGATGGTTATTATCTCTCATGACCGTCATTTCTTAAACTCAGTTTGTACCCATATGGCTGATATCGATTACGGTGAACTGCGTTTATACGCGGGTAACTACGATGAATATATGACGGCGGCAACGCAAGCCCGCGAACGTATGCTTTCTGATAACGCCAAGAAAAAAGCACAACTTTCTGAGCTGCAGGACTTCGTTAGCCGCTTTTCTGCCAACGCATCAAAAGCAAAACAAGCGACCTCTCGTGCTAAACAGATGGATAAAATTGTGCTTGATGAAGTTAAACCATCAAGCCGTGTGAATCCGTATATCGTGTTCAAACAAGAGAAGAAACTTTTCCGTAATGCGCTTGAAGTCACCAGCATATCTAAAAGCTTTGATACAACCTTGTTTAAAGATTTAAGCCTAATGGTTGAAGTGGGTGAACGTATTGCCATTATCGGTCAGAACGGCGTGGGTAAAACGACTTTATTACGTCTATTAATGGGCGAAATCCAACCGGATTCAGGTGAGTTTAAGTGGTCTGAAAATGCTAACTTAGGCTACTATGCTCAGGATCATGCTTACGCATTTGAAAAAGATCAGACCTTAGTGGAGTGGATGAGTCAGTGGATGAAACCCGGTGATGATGAACAGTTTGTCCGCGGTACATTAGGACGTTTGCTGTTCGGCTCAAATGACATCGGTAAATCGGTAAAAATCATCTCCGGTGGTGAGCAAGGCCGTATGTTATTTGGTAAGTTAATGATGGATCTTCCCAATATCCTGTTGATGGATGAACCAACCAACCACTTGGATATGGAATCTATCGAATCATTAAATCTGGCATTGGAAAACTACGAAGGTACGTTACTGTTTGTCAGTCATGACCGTGAGTTTGTTTCTTCACTGGCAACACGTATTATTGAAATCAAAAAAGATAAAGTGATTGATTTCCACGGCCCGTACAGTGAATACCTGAAAAGCCAGGGTATTGTAGAGGGTTAATTCAACCTACAGGTTATTAATAAAAAAGGGCTTTTAGCCCTTTTTTTGTTTCTGAACAGCCTTGAAGCCGCATTAAAAATAATAATGAATCCCCCTAACAAAGCGGATTCTATTTTTAACCTTCCGCTTTTAATAGATAAAAATAGTGCAGATCGTTATCCCACAGGTGGATATAGTTACGTTTTTTATCCTTACTGGCGATACACTTACCGAAAAGAATAAAAGCGGCCCCTTCAACATCTGCCGACTCTTCTATGGCAAAAGTCTTTAACAACTTCTCACGGTATTTTTCTATCGGTATGGCAACGTTACGATCTTCCGCCGGGTTCAGCCAGTTTAAGGTTTTATCCGCATGCGAAATCGTCCCCCAATACATGCGCGGGGCATGGTTTTCGGTGGGCTGCGCATCTTTAATAT
>JBATHQ010000052.1:0-7729 GCA_049667005.1 Psychromonas sp. | reverse complement strand
TACCGGCATTGAGCTCCACCTGAATCAAAAAAGATAACTTCATCGATTATAATGCCCACTATCCAGAGTTGAGGTTAATCTATTGAGGTGTGTCGGGGGAGATTTTTCGGGATTGTTTTTACAGTTGATAGCGTCAATAAATACAGAACATTTGCGGGTTAAAAGTATTACCTCCGGTTTTGCCGAAGGTAAGTTATTTATTGCATTATAGCGACAATATCAGCTGAATGCCGGCCACGCAGCAAATGGCTGTTTCTCAAAGATCATTTCACCTTGGTCGTCTTTATGAATATTGATCCAGGCTTGCCAATTTTTATAATCTATATCGGGGTAATCCAAACGATAATGGCTGCAACGGCTTTCGGTACGCATGATCGAGGCTTTCAGCTTCATCTCCGCAGTAATGATCATATTCTCTGTTTCATGTGCAAGGCGTAGCTTATGCAGATCATCGGCCATTAGCATCGGGACATGATGTTCTTTGAGCTCTTCAACATAAGCGAGGGCGGCCTGCATCATACGCTCTTTTTTAATGTAGAGAACAAAGTTCGGGATCATGATCCCCTGGAAAACTTGCGTTACCCATGCCGGACTGTAACCCTTTGTGCGTTTGATTGGTGCTAAGATCTGTTCCTCAATTTGA
Organism: Psychromonas sp.; assembly: GCA_049667005.1. Classification (GTDB taxonomy): domain Bacteria; phylum Pseudomonadota; class Gammaproteobacteria; order Enterobacterales; family Psychromonadaceae; genus Psychromonas. The sequence goes on along the minus strand of JBATHQ010000052.1, from coordinate 7,086 downwards.
GCTAGTTTTTTCTCTGTAACCGCAATTATATCAACAGCTTTAGAGGCTTTAGCCGCGGCTTCACCTGCAAAGGTACCCTGTATACAAGAGCCTGCTGCAGAGCCGCCAATCTGTGTGTAGATACCACCAGACATATAAGAGCCAAGCGCATCACCGGCAGCATAGAGTCCGGGGATGGTACTCAATCCGGTTTCGTCTATTGGCACCAGACCTTCCGATTTATGGATTGCCATGCCGGCGGTTGAGCCACCGACCTGTTGGCCACCCATTCCAGGAGGACCCGAGTGACCTTTGCTGCTGAATATTGACAATAACCCGCCTTCCTGTTGAGGACGTGGCGGCATATCTGTCATTCTGAATGCCGGTGGCGTATAGGGACCGCCGGAGATCTCCGGCGTTTTTCCTTTGCCTGGTTCTTGTCCTGGTGGTGGCCCCATAGTAACAGGAGCGCCAACGGTATAGGCCTGGTAGTTCATATCAACGCCAAGGTGGTGGTTGACTTGGGTTGATGTGGTCGAGGGTTTTTCTTCAACCTGTCCGTGCCAGTTATCGTAACAGGAGCCGGAGTTGACTGCCGATCCGGGGTGTCCGTCATTCCACTCTTTACCGGTGACTTTAGCGCCAATCTTATAGGCCATAATTGTGCCGTCATGAGTCAGATCGCATACCGGGAATCCGCTTGGTTTAAAGCCGCCTGAGCCGGTGCAGAGCACGACGGTTTTCGCCTGAAAATGGATCACCTTGTTTTCATTCAGACTGAAACCGGAAGCACCGACAACACGGCCATTTTCCTTTAACAGATGGGTGATCATAACGCGTTCGACCAGCGGAATATTGCGCTCTTCGATTGGTTTCATAAAGCTGTTGCGGCATAAGGGGGAGTCAAAGAATCCCCATGACTTAAGCTCTTCTACCCGGGCATAGGAGTGTTCAGCGAGCTGTCGGGTAAACACCGGGTTATTAGTACCAATCGCTGATTCTGAAACTTTGGCGACGAACTCGTCGATGCTCATTGATGCTGTATTGGGATCATAGCTGAAAACCCCTTTTGCAAAAGGCGTTAATCCGGATCTGCCCAGGCTTCCTTTGCTGACCATCATGACTTTAGCGCCGGCATCATGGGCTTTAACTGCGGCAAACAGGCCGGCGAAACCGCCTCCGATAACTAACACGTCGGTTTCCTGACGCTCAACTTTAAAATCTTTACTTTTGATTTTAGGTTTATTTTCGCTTGGCGCAGCGCTTAAAGACATAGAGCCTGCGAGTGCCGATGCGCCGATAATGCCACCGGCAATCCCGATAAATTGGCGACGGGAAAGGTTCATTTTATCAGTCATCTGTTTTATCTCCATGAAACCATCACAGGGATGGTTTTTTCTGGTGTAATAGTGATTGCGTCAACAGGACAATATAAACGGCATAAGTGACATATTTGGCAATCTTCAGGATAAGCAATAAATGCTCTTTGTTTTGTTTCATCAAATTGAATAACATCCGTGGGACATGTTTCCACACAGGTCCGACAACCGATACAACCGGCGATCTCATGAATGGGCATAGTGTTCTTTCCTTCTAAATAAATTTATTAAAACGACAATTGTTCGTAATGAATATTTGAATTATTTATGCTCAGGTCGCGCAAGCTTTTCCTAACCGCTGCAATCATCGGTTTAGGACCACATAGATAAACAGACCATTGATTAGGCAGACTTAGGTCGATATTATCTGCGATGCATTGTTTATCGATAACGCCTTTATAAATATCATCTTGTTCAGTTTCTTCCTGGCATACGAGTTGTACTTTAAAGTTAGCCATTTGTTGTTCGAAGCCTTTAATTTCATCGAGTAAAGCCATCTGTTTTAGGCTGTTATTTCCATAGATAAGGCGAATTGGACGAGTGTCATGTCTAGCCGCTAACCCCCGTAACAGGCTTAGCATTGGACCGAGTCCAGCTCCGCCTGCAATCAAGGTGATACCCTGTGCTTTATTACTGTCATTTAGGCTCATACTTCCATAAGGGCCATCAATATAGACCTCTTGTCCGGGTGTTAAGTCAGCAAGGCTTGAGGTGTAATCACCAAGCTCTCTGATAATAAATGAAATTTGCGGTAAATCATGTTGACAAGATGCAATTGAAAAGGGATGTTCGCTAACACCATGGGTAGAGTTACTGGTATTTAGCCAAACGAATTGACCGGCTTCAAAGTAGAAGTTATTACCTTGTTGTTTTTCTACTGTGACTTGCCAGTCACTGCTACTGACACGGGTCACCTCTTTCAGAGTGAAAGGTTGGCGCTTGAGTCGCGATGGTTTTACTAAATAATTATAGGCAACCATGGCGAGAGAAAGGGCACAAAGCACCCACCAGACAAGCTTAAATTGAGATTGAAATTGTCCATGGCTGCCTACACTCGTAATATGTAAAGTTGCCAGTATTATAATTGCCACAAATCCGAGCAAGTGAGTTAAGCGCCATGTTTCATAGCTAATTGGTAGTTTATCTTTGTAGATTGAAAGCAGTACCCAAACTATCAATAAAACCCAGGCAATAATACCGGTTAGCATTTGCGGTGCTGTAAGTACCTCGATAAGGCTGGTCATGCCGTCATTGGCGGACACTAAAAACCGTGGTGCTAGAATAAAAACAGGGTGAAGCAGAAAGATAAAACCAAGCCATTTACCTATTTTTTTATGGCGCTCTATATTCCAATCAATATTGGCAAAGAAAGGGATCTGTTTAAGTCGACTGCCAAGCGGAAATTGCACAAAAAAAGCCATCATGGCAAGCATATTAATAACCGTTAATATGTTCGCATAGACCGTCTTTGTATCCATACTTAACATTTGTGAAAAAAAGAAGGGAATGATTAATAAAGAGAGGTAGGCGATAGATAATATAGGCCTTTTTCCAAACAAAAAGCGGAATTTAGCTTTTTGTTTGGAAGAGCTTACTGTCTGAGTAGTCATTTTTAACTCCAAAGTGATTAGCATAATAAGAATTAATATTGACCTTAACAATGTAAAGGTTAATTGTGGGTTAAGAAAGGCGCTGTTGAAAATAACATTGTCATTAATTTTGCTTTTTATTGATTCACAGTGGAATTAAACAACCTCTCTTATCGGTTCTGCTCGTTGATTTAAGGTGAGATGCAATGAAAATTAAAGCGATACTGTTCGATATGGATGGATTGATATTTGATACTGAAGGTTTGTACAAAAAAAGTTGGCAGTGTGCAGTCAATGAGCAAGGCTTAATACTGACAGATCAATTTTATCAACATTTTATCGGTGTACAGGACGCACAGTGCGAAGAGATGCTGCAAATGAAATTTGCAGATCAACTGGATATGCCTCGTTTCAGAAAGACCCGCGATCAGATGTTAGCTGTTGCGAGAGAAAATGGCGTTGCTTATAAAGCGGGCTTCAATGCGTTGTTTTCCGGGCTCAAAAATCGGGGTTTTAAATCTGCGCTAGTGACCTCATCAGCTTTTCCGCAGGTAGAACATCACTTTGCCGGTAGTGAATATTTATCGCTGTTTGATGCGGTTATTACGTCGGAACAGGTGAAAAATGGCAAACCGGCACCGGACTGCTATCTTATCGCCTGTGAACAAATCGGCATTATTCCCGCCGAGTGTCTGGTATTGGAAGATTCTAATAACGGCATGCGCGCGGCATTGGATGCTGGCTGTTATGCGCTTATGATTCCGGATATGTTACTGCCGGATGCAGATGTTGCGCAGCGGGCAACCGCTGTGCTCAGCAGTTTATCCGAGGTTGAAGGTTTCCTTAATAACAAGGCTTTGTAGAGCTCTGCTTACCTTCGGGTAATGCTGCACATATTAAGCAAACAGCAAACGAAATTGTTTCGGTGTCATCTGTTTACACTGTTTAAACTGACGGTTGAAGTTGGACAAATTAGTAAAACCGACCAAGTCTGCAATTACAGCGATGCTGGTATTACTGTTCACCAGCAGTTGACATGCCTTTCCGATACGAAACTCTTTAACATGGTGAGAAAAACTGCAGATAAAATGGCGTTCAAAAAGCCGGTAAACGGTACTTTCACTGACATGTAACTCATTGCATAGATCGATCAGCTGAATATTATTGCGATAATTTAACTCAATATAATTCGATATTTTTCGCACCAGTTTTAACTCTTTAGGGTTGTCTTCAATCTCTGGCAGGCTGTAGCTATTTAAACGTGTAACCTGTTTGGCTTCGCTTAAAATAACCAATATTTCGATTATTCGGCTTAACCCCATGGCAGGGGTGAATTTTTTATAATCCTGCAAAAGTTCAAAAACACGCTCGGCAGTGACTTCGTCAAAGGTTAGTCCCTGACATGAACGATTTAATAAGGTTTTTAAATTACTAAGCTCAGGTAGTTGCGTGATCAGTTGGTTTATCCAGTGTTGGCTAAACCATAATAGATAGATATCGTTATTGGGGTTATTTTCATCTCTATGATGAATGGCAGTATGCGCTAATTTGGGGCCCAGCATGGTTAAATTATTATGGTTTATTTCACCAATATAATCGCCGGCAAATAATTTTCCGTTTAAATGACGGTATAAGACAATTTCATACTCAAAGTGGTAATGCCAGTCAAATTGCGCAGAACAACAAGGGTAATGCTGGATCCGCCAACGAAAATCACTTTGATTACTGACCGTTTCAATCGTGGGTTTCAATAAAAACCTCCTTTCTCTCAGTAATGAGCCTTAAGATGACAGAATAGTATCACAAATAGCCGGAAATAAATCACTTGCAACGTTTTAAATTGGTAAATTACGCCATATAAACTATTCAATTATGCAGGAGCTGCGCCATGCTATTTAGCAAACAATCGATGACCTATTTATTAACCTGTTTTTTTATCGGGTTAAGCGGCGCTTTCATCTATCCCATATTAAGCCTTTATCTCATTGAAGAGGTTCACGCCACACCGATAAGTATGGGGGTTTTAATTACCTGCATGGTGTTAAGCGGGGTTTTGGTATCGCAATATGTTGCCAGAAAGTCAGATAAGGGATTAAGCCGCAAGTATATCGTGTTAGCGGGGCAGACCGGTTTTATGATTACCACGTTGTTCTTGGCAATGAGCCAGAATTACTACGTTATTTTAGCTGCGGTGATATTTTTCATGTCCTTAAGTGCGGTTTGTTTACCGCAGATATTTAGCATGGGACGTGATTTTGCGGATAAACACCTTGCCGAAAATGCGAAACTATTTGTCACTACGATGCGAGCAATAATGGCGCTTTCATGGGTGTTTGGGCCGCCGCTGGCTTTTTTGATTAATGATGCTTTTGGTTTTAAGCAAACTTTTCTGGCAGCCGGTTTTTTTGCAGCAGTGGTCTTTGTTATCGTTTATTTTACGATGGCGAATACCCAGACAGAAGAGCAGCAGGTTGAGGGCAACAAGGTAAACTGGCTGAAAATATCCGGAGTATTATTCTTTTTGATCTGCATTTTTTTTGCCTTTACTGCGAATAATATGTACCTCACATCAATCAGCCTTTATCTCACTCAAACCTTAAATTTTGACTCAAAATGGACAGGATATTTGATGGGGATTGCAGCCTTTATAGAGATCCCAATTATGTTGAGCGCCGGTTATCTCGCGCCAAGATTTGGTTCCACGCGGTTGATCTATTTTGCCTGTATTAGCGGGTTGATCTTTTTTGCCGGTTTACTTTTTGCAGAGCATTTATGGCAGTTTATGTTGCTGCAGGTATTTAATGGCCTGTTTATCGGTATTAATGCCAGCCTGGGTATGCTGGTGGTACAGGATATGATGAAAAATCAACTTGGTTTAGCGTCCACGCTGTTTAATAACAGCTTAATGCTCAGTACCTTGCTAAGTAGTTTGGTGGTGGGGGGAATAGCACAATATTTCAGTTACTATGCGGTCTTTATCGCGGCGGCTCTGTTTTGTTTAATCGCGCTGTTTTTTATGTATCTGGCAGAAAAGGGGAGTTTGCTGTCTAACCCTGAGCCAGCACTGCAGGCCAGTGCTGAATAATTTTAAGTTTATGCAAGAAGGGGCTGTTAACACCCCCTCCTGCTATCTGAAAACCTGTTTATGCTGTTATCAAAACGCGAATTGCTAATGCAATCAAAACAACACCTGACAGGCGATCAATTAACACCGCGCGAGCACGCAATGCCTCAAGCCATCTGTTGCTGGAAATGATAACTGCAATTAATGTGTACCATAATCCGTCAACTAAAAAGGGCGTTAATACAATAATAGCGTTACTGCTTAACTCATTACCGAGGGCAACAAACTGGCTGAACAGGGCAATAAAGAAGAGCGCAATTTTAGGATTTAACAGAGAGATTAAGAAGCCTTCCCGCGCTGATTGCTTAATGCTGACCGACTTGCCGGACTTTAATTTTGCGGCCACACCACCTTTGGAACGCAGTGCATTAAAGCCTAAATAAGCCAAATATAAAGCGCCTGCATAGCTGAGGCTTTTAAATACCAGTGGCGATTGATGCAGTAGTACTGCTAATCCAATCAGGGTGATAAAAGCATAAATAGCAATTCCTGATGCGTGTGCCCAGGCCGTGGATATGCCATTTGTGCGGCCACCGGCTAAACTGTGTTTAGCCACCATTGCCAGACTCGGACCTGGAGACATCGCGCCAAGCAGTGAAATAGTTAATAGTGATAGCCAGGTTGTCAGTGTCATGCTTTTTCCTGTTCAATGTTATATATACCCATGTTACCTCAAAATGCTTGGTCAGGCGCGGGCTCGAAGACCAGAGCAAGGCGCAACATGATCAAGCTGCGCGATAATCGCATCTCTGAGCTTATCTCTATCGTGGCGCCACTCCTTTTTAGGTGAGGCCAAGTCCGCCTTAAAGAAAAACCACTCCGGCTCAATTTCAGCGTGAGCGTTGTCAACAAGGACGACATCAATTTTTCGCCCGTGGCAGGCTCTTTCACACCATTCAAGCCTTTGTTTAATGCACATTCTTCCGGCAGGACCAGTTTCAGGCGAAAGGTTGTCAATAAAAATGACTTTTGCTGCTTGGTTATTAAATATTGCACGGCCGATTTCAGGTAATAA
>JBATHQ010000051.1:0-3415 GCA_049667005.1 Psychromonas sp. | reverse complement strand
GCGAATTATTAGTCTACTCTTAAAGGGATAACAGCAATAAGCGTGCTCATCGTTAAATCAATAATGCGCTGTTAAAAAGATATCAGGAGGGCTAATCATGAACAACCCCCTTACTGCATTCCTCCATAAGCAGGTCACAGAGTATCGGGGCGATGCCACTTATCTATTACAAATTTTGCGTAACATCCAAATATCCTTCGGTCATATTCCAGAGCAGGCGATAGAGACTCTCTCTGCTGAGCTGAACATATCACGCGCAAAAATCAGAGCACTTGTCGAATTTTACTCCTTTCTCCATTATCGGCCCAGAGGGCAATATGATATTTATCTAAGTGACAGCATCATAGATCAGATGTCGGGTAAAAATGAAATATGCGAGTATCTGTGTGAAAAACTCAATGTCACATTAAATCAACCAAGTGAAAACGGCCGGGTAACCGTCGCCAACACCTCCTGCACCGGCATGAGTGATCAAGGCCCCGCTGCACTGATTAACGGCTTACCGTTAACCACGTTAAGCACAAAAAGAATCGATCAGATTGTCGACAAAATAGAAACCGGCGTCAGTGTTAATGACTGGCCAAAAAGCTGGTTTAAAGTGGCGGATAATATTCAAAGTAAAGGTCTATTACTGAATACCGAAAGCGAACCCGGTGCGGCGATTAAACAAGCACTGGCAGCAGATCCGCACGACAGTCTTGCTGAAATTGACAAGTCCGGACTGTGTGGTTGTGGCGGCGCCGGCTTCAAAACCGCTGAGAAATGGAAGACCTGCATGTTAAGTAAAGGCAAGGAACGTTATGTGGTCTGTAATGCCGATGAAGGCGAACCCGGTACTTTTAAAGATCGGGTGCTGCTGAACAGTTATGCGGATCTGTTAATTGAGGGGATGACCCTTTGCGCCTATGTCATTGGTGCTGAAAAGGGCATTATTTATCTGCGTTACGAGTACCAGTTTCTCTATCAAAAACTTAACACTATTTTACATAAACGCCGTGCTGCCAACTTATTAGGTATGAATATTTTAGGCAGTGAACTCAGTTTTGATATTAAAATATTTATCGGAGCCGGCTCTTATGTCTGCGGTGAAGAATCGGCCTTACTGGAGTCCCTTGAAGGCAAACGGGGTATTCCGCGCATTCGTCCTCCTTATCCGGTTAATCAGGGCTATTTAAACAAACCAACAGTGGTCAACAATGTTGAAACCTTCTGTTATGCCGCACTGATTATCGAACAAGGTGCTGAAAATTTTTCTGAGCAGGGACTTGCCGGCTTTACCGGCTGCAAACTGTTAAGCATCAGCGGGGACGTAGAGAGAGCCGGTATTTACGAGATCCCTTTGGGCTCGAAAATAAAACATATACTTAACTTATGCGGCGCAAAATCGGTGCAGGCAGTGCAGGTTGGCGGCCCATCGGGAACCTTAATTACTCCCTCTGAATTTAACCGCGTGCTTTCATTTGCAGATCTTAATACCGGAGGCTCTTTTATGGTGTTTAACCAGAGCCGGGATCTTCTCGAAAATGCACTTAACTTTACCCACTTCTTTAAGCATGAAAGCTGTGGCTTCTGCACACCGTGCCGGGTCGGCAGCAAACTGATCTGCGAGTTGGCAGATAAAGTCGCTACTGGACAAGGTGCCAGCCTGGATCTGGACAGCATCAAACAGCTGAATCATGTAATGAATGAGATGAGCCATTGCGGTTTAGGGCGAAGTGCGGCGGTCCCGATCCTGGAAACACTGGAAAAATTTCCGGAGTATTTTGTCAGACGTATGACAGATAAAGAGTATCAGCCATCATTTGATGTGGAAAAATCCATTCAGCGGGCGATTGATATCGTTACCCTGGAAAACGATTCATAAGGTGATTGATTGTTATGAGCAGGACAAACAAGCAGCAGAAAACCTTCACTATTGATGGCCGGGAGATCCCCTTTATCGAAGGGGAAACGGTTATGCAGGCGGCGACCAAAGCGAATATCTATATTCCGCATCTCTGCTTTCATCCGGATTTTACCCCTAACGGCAGTTGTAAACTCTGTACCTGCGAGATTAACGGCCGCAAAAAATCATCCTGCAGCACTCAGGCTGAACAGGATATGCAGGTAAAAAATGAAACACATGAGCTGAAAATGATGCGCCAGAGTCTGGTGCAGATGTTGTTTGTTGAAGGCAATCATTACTGCCCGTTTTGTGAACGTAGCGGTAACTGCCAGCTGCAGGCACTGGCCTATGATCTAGGGGTAACCGATCTGCATTTTCCGCAGTTTAATGCCAAGCGAAATGTCGATGCCAGCCACCCGCAGATTATGCTCGATTTGAACCGCTGTATTTTTTGTGAGCTGTGCGTCAGAGCCAGTACCGAAGTGGATAAGAAAGATATCTTTACCATTTCCGGTCGCAGCATTAATAAACGACTGGCGATCAATTCCCCAACCGGCTATTTAAAAGACAGCGCAATGAAAGTAACTGATAGATCAGCACATATCTGTCCGGTGGGCTGTATTATTATTAAAGGGGAAGGCTTTAAAACGCCCATTGGTGAGCGTATTTATGATCAGCATTCGATACGCGATGTCGGCAATCTGCGCCCTGAAAGTACAAGCAAAGAGAACCCGCAGATTGATGCCGCCAGCACAGATAACGGCACCAAGAAAAAACTGAAAATAGCCACCTGTTCATTGGCAGGATGTTTCGGCTGTCATATGTCATTTCTGGATATGGATGAGCGACTTATTGATCTGTTTGAGAGGATCGAACTAAGCCGTTCCCCGTTGAACGATATAAAAGAGTGTGCACCGGATTGTGACCTGGGTTTAATCGAAGGCGGCGTCTGTAATACAGAAAATATTGCCGTGTTGCAGCATTTTAGAAAGAGCTGCAAAATTATTATTGCCGTGGGCTCATGCGCCATTAATGGCGGCGTCCCTGCATTGCGCAATAATATCGATGTCAAAGAGTGTTTAGATGAAGCCTATATTAACGGCATTGGCGTGGTCAATGCACAGATCCCTGTCGATAAAGAGCTGCCCTATCTACTGGAAAAAGTTTACCCCATTCATGAAGTGATTAAAGTAGACTATTTTCTGCCCGGTTGTCCGCCTTCTGCCGATGCTTTCTGGAAAATACTCAACGACTTGCTGAGTGGCAAAGAGCCGGAATTACCCTATGACTTATTACACTTTGATTAACGGACGGTGCTATGGATCACTCCCTGGAAACGGCAGGCAACGCCGACAATCTGAAACGAATTGTTATTGAACCCGTATCAAGAGTAGAGGGACACGGTAAGGTCACGCTGCTTGTTGATGATGATCTCCAGGTGCAGCAGTGTCGTCTGCATATCGCTGAATTTCGCGGATTTGAACGTTTTATTCAGGGACGCCCCTATTGGGAAATACCCATTTTGGTACA
>JBATHQ010000050.1:0-2900 GCA_049667005.1 Psychromonas sp. | reverse complement strand
GCCTGACGGCAGGTTCTTTCTACACGAGTACAGAATCCTTTAACTTTAAGCGTTTAGTTTAACTTTCTTCTTGGGTCGTTTCGCCCTGACGGCGACCCTACTTTTTCTAAATTCCGAAAAAAAGTAGGCAAAAAGCGTCACCCCTGGCCATTTTTTTATCTTGCACTACCCAACCACTTTTTAACGCACCAGCTTGGAATGCACATCCCTGTCCATGCCAAGCCTACAAAATCATCCTTGATTTTATTGCGAAAGTGTTTGTGCATCACAAGAAAAATGGAAGGGGATAACGTAGCCGCGTTGTTTGCTAAGTACTTAATGCCAAAGCCAGCATTTTGGAGAGGTTGATTTATACCCATGTTACTGCACGCAAAGGAATATCTTTTTCAGGGGTGATAATTTAATAAAGCGGCACCGCGAACGCCGCCCGTTGCGCCAAACATGGGCGCATTAATTTGCGGTAACAAAACGTTCTTTAGCAGATGTTCCGGCAGACGTTTAATTAACTGCTCAGTTAAGAGGGTTAATTTTGATAATCCTCCTCCGAGTACAATCACTTCGGGATCCAACACTAAAATAGCCGTCGCTAAACCTGCCGCGAGCAGATCCAGATAGATATCCAGCACCTTGGCGGCCATCTTATCACCACGCTGGTATTTACTGATAATCTCAGGGCTGTGCACATGATGCCCTGAATAATAACGGTATAAATTACTTAGGCCGGTGCCGGAACTATACGTTTCTAAACACATTTTCCGACCACAACCACAGTCAAACAAAGGTAAATCGGGATATTTTAAAAGCATAGTGGCGGGAATGGGGTAATGGCCAATTTCACCGGCAAAGCCGTTTAAACCGCGTTGAATCGCGCCATTAACAAAAATAGCGCCACCAACCCCAGTTCCCAAAGTGACGGCCAATGCTGCGCGGCAATTGTCGGCACTGCCACCATAACATTCGGACAGTAAAAAGCAGTTAGCATCATTTTCCAGTTTAATCTCACGATCTAAAACCCCGGATAAATCAGTCGCCAGTGTTTGCCCTTTGATGGCGGCAACATTGGCACAATTTACCCGTTGTTCGCTGCCGCTTATGGCGCCGGGAAAACCGATACCGATTAAGCCTTTACAAGCAAAGCGCTGATCCGCCCGCTTAACCAGATCTAGGATCGCGGTCTTAAAACCTGAGTAATCAGCAGGCGTGATTATCTGCTCTGTCAAAAGACAATTTAAGCCCTGATCATAAACAGAGAAGGCAATTTTAGTACCACCAACATCAAATCCGTACAGCACAGCTATTCCTTATGGGGTTGCGAAAGTGAATAAATAATTGTTAACAGGCAGATAATAACATCAGAATTTTACAAAGTTCAGTATGCAAAGCTGTAAACTATTTTTGCGCTGTGGAATTTGCTGAGTATAATCCTCTTGTTTTTCACATTTCCGTCAAAAAATACTTTCTTAGATCGGAAAAAATCACTCTTCCCTGTGAGCCTTTTTTATATGCGCGGCGACTGAGGAAAATAGGAGATAACACTTTAATGAATAAGGCGCTTTTGCTGACTGCTTTCAAAACAACCTTTCCCGTGCTGTTCGGTTACATTCCGATGGGTATGGCGTTTGGGATCCTGTTCAACGAACTCGGCTTTCACTGGATTTATGCCACCCTGATGGCAACAGTGATCTACGCGGGTGCAGGTCAGTTTATGGCGGTTGGATTACTGGCAAATCACGCCGGTCTTGTAGAGGTTGCAATCACCACTTTAATGCTCAATTCACGGCATCTGTTCTACGGAATCTCCCTGATCAATAAGTTCAAGACCCGCTGGTGGCGAAAGTTTTACCTGATCTTTGGTTTGACCGACGAAACTTACTCATTATTGACCGGTACCCGTCCCCCTGAAAATAAAGAGAAGACAGACTTTTACCTGTTGATCACGGCATTGAATCATAGTTACTGGGTGATCGGTTCAACCCTTGGCGCCATTCTCGGGGCAAATATCAATGTTGATACGACCGGACTCGAATTTACCCTGCCGGCATTATTTATGGTATTGGCAATCGAACAGTACAAGTCAGTGCGCGAATCGCGCCCCTTTATCATGGCGGGAGCAGTGGCTTTTGTGTCGATCTGGCTGTTCAGTCGCGACAATATGTTACTGATGTCTATCCTGCTATCTATTATTATTCTGTTGCTGTTTCGCTGTGCACAAAAGCCGGATAAATCACTTAAACAAGGAACCTTATAGATGCAGGATATCCACTATCTATTGTTATTTATAACGGTAATGGCAATCGCAACCTTTATGACCCGGGCGCTGCCGTTTATTTTGCTGTATAAAGTCAGCGAGCATCCGATGCTGCTCTATCTGGGCCGTTATCTGCCACCGGTAATGATGGTATTGTTACTGTTCTACTGCTTTCGCGATCTTCGTTTTAACGCATTCACCGATGGTCCGGCGGAACTGTTGGCGCTAGCCCTGGTTGTCGGACTGCATCTGTGGCGGGGTAATGCCCTGCTAAGTATTATGGCCGGCACCGGTCTGTATATGTTTCTTTGCCAGTCAGCACTGGCAGGTTTTTAACAATTAGGTTATTTAATTCAGAAGCGGTTATCTGCTGCGCAGCTCGTTATTTGCCGCCTTCCAGATATCAACCATCGACTGCCCGAGCAAATAGAAATAAATATCTAATGCGGCAAACTCTTTTTCATAACAGATATTAAGGGATACTTCGGCCGCCTCCTGATGCGGATAACCGTAAATACCGCAGGAGATCGCCGGGAAAGCCACGCTTTGACAATGATTTGCAAGGGCTAAACGCAACGAATTGAGGTAAGCAGCTTCGAGGGCAACACTGGGATTAGAAGACTGTTTATAGATTGGCCCGACGGTATGGATC
>JBATHQ010000049.1:0-7613 GCA_049667005.1 Psychromonas sp. | reverse complement strand
GAGCACACCCTACGAGTTCTAGTATTCCGTATAGAGAAATGTTCAAAGTCAACAAAGTAGGGTGTGCTCCGCGCACCAAATAATGACGCCCATCGAAGCATGCATCACACCGCCAGGAGAAAATACCACCATCCGTCATCCTCAATACCAACACCGTCATCCTCGAGTTGTTTTGTCGAGGATCTCCGGACTAAGAACGCCATAGAATCCCGGCAAAACACTTTAGTGCGGGCAGTTTGCACTTCGCGTGTCTGCCTGAATTAGCCTTTTAACAAGTTCGATTGAAAACTTTTTAGTAATTGCAGGACCCAATTGATCCGCTGGCGATTATCAAGAAGGTCACAGGAAAATTTTAGTTTAGTTGGACCTTCCAGTTTAAATATATCTGCCTGCGTTTGCAGTAATGAGACCAAGTACATTGGATCCACCGGCGTATTTTCGGTAAATATAATATTACCGCCATTGCCATGTGCTTCTAAACGTTTAATCCCTAATGGGGTGCATTGCTGTTTTATTTCAGTCACTTGGATTAGGTTTTTGGTAGAGGCCGGCAGTAAACCGAAGCGATCTATTAATTCAACCTGAATTTCATCTAATGCACGTTTATTTTTACTGTTGGCAATGCGTTTATACAAAGATAAGCGCATATTGACATCGTGAATGTAGTCATCAGGAATCAATGCAGGAATACGCAGTTCAACCTCTGCCTGACTGGCAAGTAGATGTTCTAATGATGGCTCCCGGCCATTTTTTAATGCATCAATGGCTTGATTTAACATCTCCATATACAGGTTGTAACCGATACTGGCAATTTGCCCGGACTGTTCATCACCTAATAATTCACCGGCGCCGCGAATTTCTAAATCATGCGTTGCCAGCGTGAAACCTGCGCCTAATGTATCTAACGCGGCAATCGCCTGCAGACGTTTTTGCGCGTCTTTGGTCATCAGTTTTGGTGTCGGGGTTAAAAGGTATGCATAGGCTTGATGATGTGAACGGCCAACTCGTCCGCGCAGTTGATGTAATTGAGCAAGACCAAGATGATCGGCGCGATCTATAATAATTGTATTCGCACTGGGGATATCAATGCCGGTTTCGATGATAGTGGTACACACTAAGACATTTTGGCGCTGATGATAAAAGTCAGTCATGATTTTTTCAAGCTGATGTTCATTCATCTGTCCATGGGCGACTGATATTTTAGCCTGTGGTACAAGTTGTTGTAGTTCATGTGCGGTTTTTTCGATGGTCTCGACATTATTGTGTAAAAAGTAAACTTGTCCACCACGCATAATTTCACGCGTTATTGCATCACTGACCAGGCTATCTGTCTTTTGCTCGACAAAGGTTTTGACGGCTAAGCGTTTTGCCGGCGGTGTTGCGATAATAGAAAGATCTCTCATGCCGTTCATGGACATATTTAAGGTTCTGGGGATCGGTGTTGCCGTCAGTGTTAAAATATCAATTTGTGCACGTAACGCTTTGATCTTCTCCTTTTGACGCACCCCAAAACGATGCTCTTCGTCAATGATTAATAACCCTAAGTCTGAGAATTTTACGTCGCTATTGAGCAGTTTGTGAGTGCCAATAATAATGTCAATTTTACCTTCAACTACTTCTTGAAGAATGAGCTTTTGTTCTTTAGCCGTTTTAAACCGCGACAGCACTTCAATACGAACCGGCCAGTTTGAAAATCTGTCTTTGAAGTTTTCGTAATGCTGTTGTGCCAGTAACGTCGTCGGTACCAGTAGGGCAACTTGACGTAAATTATCAGTTGCTAAAAAAGCCGCGCGCATGGCCACTTCGGTCTTACCAAAACCGACATCACCACAAACTAGTCTGTCCATCGGCTGTGCAGAGCACATATCAGATAAAACCGCATTAATGGAGAGGGCTTGATCGTGCGTTTCTTCAAAAGGAAAATCGTTGCTGAACACGGCATAATGCGCTTTATTAAGCTTATATTGATAACCCTGCTTTGCGGCGCGCTGTGCGTAAACTTCGAGCAGTTCAGCCGCGACATCACGGACTTTTTCAGCGGCGCGGGTTTTCGCTTTTTGCCAGGTTTCCGTGCCTAATTTGTTAATCGGGGCATTTTCTACATCATGACCGCTATAGCGACTGATAAGGTGCAGCGAACTGACCGGGACATAGAGTTTATCCCCTCTAAGATATTCAAGTTTAACAAATTCAGTGACGTTTCCAGCTGTTTCAATTGTCTCCAGCCCTAAGTACTTGCCGACACCGTGATCAATATGGACCACCGGCTGACCTATTTTAAGTTCCGCCAGATTACGCACGATATGTTCAGAGCTGTAATTTTCGTCGCTACTTTCTTTACGTCGGCGGCGTTGGGTTACCTTGAACCCTAACAGTTCATTTTCGGTAATAAACGCAACTGCCGCATCCGTTAGGATGAAACTATTTTCAACCTGGCTAATGGTCACGCCAATCTGTTTGTTACTGGCGATAAAGGCACTCAGGCTGGTAAATTCACTCAGGGGAATTTTTAAGGGGGCGAGTAACTCTAATAACGATTCTTTACGGCCTGATGATTCAACACTAAATAAAATTTTTCCGCTAAAATTTTTGATAAACAGTTGTAGTTGCTGTAATGGATCATTTTTTTTATGCTCGATTTGAACATTCGCCATGATCTGTACCGCGCAGTTTTGCTTACCGGTTTTTTGTTGTTCAACAGGTTGTTCATGTAGATAATAACGGGGCCATTGGTTTATCTGTTCAAAACACTGCTCATGACGCAGATACAACTCTTCCGGTGTTAATAATGGGCGGAAAAGATCGACGGATTTTGCTTGATAACGTTCGCTGAGTGTTTGCCAAAAATCAATAGTGGCCTGATTAATATCACCGACAATGGCAAGTCGTGAGTCACTTGGGAAATAATCAAATAAACTGGCTGTTTTTTCGAAAAAAAGCGGTAAGTAATACTCAATACCTGCAGGTAAATTATGCTGACTTATTTGTTGAAATATTGATTCTTTACCGGTTGATAATGGCGAAGTGAATTTATTGGTAAATTGTACTTTAAAGCGTTTAATTGCATCCTGATCGGTGGCAAATTCATGCGCAGGGAGTAGTTTAATCTCCTCAATCGTCTCTAAAGAGCGCTGGCTTTCACTATCGAAGGGGCGAATAGAGTCTATTTCATCATCAAAGAAGTCAATACGGTATGGGGTGTTACTGCCCATAGGATAAATATCTAATAACGATCCCCGCGCGCAAAATTCACCATGATCCATCACTTGCTCTACGGCATAATAACCTGCTTCTTCAAGATCTGAGCGTAACTTTTGTAACTCTATTTTTTCTTTGTTTTTAATGATTAAGGTGTGTTTTTTTAAATATGAAGGCGGTGAGATGCGTAATAAAAGCGTACTGATCGGAACAATTAAAATTGCATTTTTAAGATTTGGTAACTTATATAACGTTTCAATTCGGGTTGATATAATATCCTGATGGGGTGAAAAGTTATCGTAGGGTAGTGTCTCCCAGTCAGGGAATGTAACAAGCTCGAGGTTATCTTCTGCAAAAAATTCAAGTTCCTGCCTTAGCTTTAAAGCGGCTGGCGTATCATTAACAATTAAAATCAGTGGCGATGTTTGCTGTCTGGCACATTCACTAATCGCCAACGCTTGACTGCTGCCAAGTAAATTGCCGAATATTAAACGATCTGCTTTTTTCTTTAAGTCGGGAATAGATAATAAAGTTTTTTGGGTCATGTGAATGCGTTATCCATTATATTCTTATCGCGGGTTATCTTCGGGTCAACCTATCCTAACTATTTTTAACTGTTTACCGTAAATATGCAATGAACTTTGAATTTTATGACGCCTAATCTTTTTTAATTCCTTTGACGGCATGAATATTACAAAACGGATTTTTCAGTATCTAACTAGAACTGAGTATTTAGGCTCGGCAGTGGTTGTTGTTGCCCGCCTGAATGCTGGATCTCGCTGCAGTTGTTTTTTACTATAAACCAATATTTTACTGTTATGGGGCGCGACCTTCTGGCTGCATATAAGGAAAAAAACTAATAACTAAAAACTAACAACTAACAACTACAGCTCGATTCTGAATTGATCGTTATTTTCTGTTGATAACCGTTAACCGTCTGGATAGTTCACTGCCCATTTAAATCCTGCGAGCTTTAGTGGGAGTGTGTTCATTTTTAAGTATCTTGATCTTTACAGATCCATTAGAATACTGATTCTTAATTTTTAATCAAAGCGTTAGATGTTATTACAGCGGATTTTTAACGTTTTATTTGCGCGTTAATGGCAAAGTAACATTGTAAAGAGTAAAGGAATTTATGTTCTACCCCCTCAGTGTATTTATCGGATTGCGCTATACCAAATCAAAGCGTAACAATAAATTTATCTCATTTGTTTCTTTGTTTTCAACGGGCGGTATTACCTTAGGTGTGCTTGCGTTGATTACTGTATTATCGGTGATGAATGGTTTTGAGAATGAGCTTAAAATGCGAATTTTAGGTGCAATTCCTCATGCGGTTATCAGTAATGACGAGCAGGTAATTGATGATTGGCAGGCGCAACAGCCTGAACTTGTAAACATTCCGTTAGTTAAAACAGTCGAACCCGTGGTGCGCACTGAAGCAATTATTCAGGGAAGTAAAGGAATTGAAGGTGTGCAGTTAGAAGGGATTATCCCTGAGATGTATGCTAGCGATGTGGTCAAAAATAATATCTATAGTGGTCAGTTAAGTGCATTACAAGCAGATCAGTATAACGTTATTATCGGGCAGGTTTTAGCGCAGCAACTGGGGGTGGATATAGGGGATAAAATTAGAATTATCTCTGCCCGTGGTAGTCGCTATACCCCTTTAGGACGTATACCCAGCCAGCGAAATTTTACCGTGGCGGGACTGTTTAGCGTCGGTTCTGATGTTGATAAACAACTGGTTTTATTAAATATTCAAGATGCCGCGCGATTAATTAGAATAGACAAACAGCAGGTAACTGGATTAAGACTCTATTTTGAAGATCCTTTTGATGTGCAGTCCTGGGTAGCGCCTGTTTTAGCGGATGGTCAAACCGTGCAGGATTGGCGGCAAACTCACGGTGAATTATTTGCTGCTGTTAAAATGGAAAAAAACATGATTTGGTTATTGTTATGCTTAATCATTGTTGTCGCTGCATTTAATATACTGTCAGCCTCGGTGATGGTGGTCAATGACAAGAACTCCGAAGTGGCTATTTTGAAGACGCTCGGTATTAAGGGCCGCACCTTGAATCTGATTTTTATTATTCAAGGGGCCTGGAGTGGCATTGTCGGTGCGTTTGTCGGTACCCTGTCCGGCTTATTAATGAGTCACTACATTAATCAAGTATTATCCTTTTTGGGACTTAATCTGCTTTCCAACGCGTCTGGAGGTTCCCGTTTGTTACCCGTTTTATATGAACCAGTACAGATTGTTGTGATTCTGTTTGGCGCTATATTATTAAGTTTAATCGCCACTTTGTACCCCGCTTATCGAGCTGGAAAAGTTAGCCCTGTAGAGGCATTAAGATATGAGTAAAGAGATGTTAGTCTGCCGTAATTTAAGTAAAGTTTATCGTGAAGGTAAATTAACAACGCCTGTATTACATAATGTGAATTTAGCGGTTCATGCGGGTGAGCTATTAGCGATTGTTGGTAGCTCCGGCTCCGGGAAAAGTACTCTGTTACATCTTCTAGGGGGGCTCGATACGCCTACTGAGGGGGAGGTATTTTATCAGGATAAGAATATTCATCAGTTAAGTGCAAATCAGCAGGCAGCTTGGCGCAACCAATCGTTGGGATTTGTATACCAATTCCATCATCTGCTATCTGAATTTAATGCCCTTGAAAATGTCGCTATGCCGCTGTTAATTGCCGGAGAAAATATTAAGGTCGCAAAAGAAAAGTCTTTAGCCATGCTAAAACGGGTCGGACTTGAGCATCGCGTAACACACCGCCCCTCTGAACTTTCCGGTGGTGAAAGGCAACGCGTTGCGATTGCCCGCGCTTTAATTAATGAACCTAAACTGGTTTTAGCTGATGAACCGACCGGAAATTTAGACGCTAAAAGTGCGGAAAGTGTCTATCAATTAATCAAAACACTTAATGAAGAGCTTGGTACCGCTTTTGTTGTGGTGACGCATGATCAACAGTTGGCGAATAAATTAAACCGCCAGGAGCATATGGTCAGCGGTGTTTTACAGGAAAAATTATAATGTTTCGACCATTAGCATTTTTTATCGGATTGCGTTATAGCCAGGCTAAGCATAAAAATAAGTTTGTTTCGTTTATTTCCATTGCCTCTATATTGGGTATATCACTCGGCGTCGCGGTATTAATTGTCGGTTTATCCACCATGAATGGTTTTGAAAAAGCCTTACGCGATAAGATGCTGGCCGTGATCCCGCACGCAGAGTTGGAAACGGTGGAGGGCAGCTTTAAAAATGTCAATCAGACCCTGCAGCAGGTTGCGAATTTCCCGGGTGTCGTTGCCGCTAGCCCCTATATCACCTTTAATGGCTTATTGCAGAAAGATAACCATATGAAGGCCTTACAAATCAGAGCGATAGAGCCTGACAGTGAAAGTAATGTCACTGCGGTTGAGGAGTATATTAACGCGCGTGGCGGTTGGGGATTATTAGAAAAAGGGCAACATTCGATTATCTTAGGTAAAAGTGTCGCGCGTACGCTGGATATAAATGTTGGTGATTCGCTAACTTTATTATTATCCCCGGAAGATGGCGAGCAACTAAAAGCGCCGCGCCAAATCAAGCTGCAATTAGTGGCTTTATTTGAGATGGGTGGACAGTTGGATAATGTGCTGGGTTTTATGCATATAGAAGATGCTAAGCAAATTTTATCCATGGAAAATGCCAATGGTATTGCTTTTAAAGTGCACAATGTTTTTGATGCGCAAGTTGTCGCGCATGATGTGGCTTACACGCTCAATGATTATGTTTATATAAAAAGCTGGATCACCAGTCAGGGCTATTTATATCAAGACATTCAAATGGTTAAATCATTAATGTATGTTATTTTGTTATTGGTTATCGCAGTGGGGTGCTTTAATATTGTGTCGACACTGGTGATGGCGGTGAATGAAAAGAAAGGTGATATTGCGATTTTAAAAACCATGGGGGCATCAAAGTGGCTGCTTCGCGGGATATTCATCGTGCAGGGCGCATTTAACGGCTTGGTTGGTTGTCTTTTTGGGGCTTTAATCGGCATCTATTTAGCATTAAATTTGACTGATATTATCAAAGTCATCGAAAATCTAATCGGTCATAAATTTCTATCCGGTGATGTCTATTTTATTGATTTCTTACCATCCCATTTAATCTATGAACAGGTTGTCGCTGTGACGGTGGTTGCCTTTTTGATGAGTGTGTTAGCAACGATATACCCGGCCTGGAGAGCGAGTAATGTTCAACCCGCAGAGGAGTTGGGATTCAGTCATTAATATGTTGGTTTCACTTTGGCAGTAGGACAACTTCTCGTTTTGCGCGGAAATACAACTGCCCAGCCAGTTCAGTTTGTAGGTCTTCGCTTGTGAGCTAATGGTTTTAACTTTTCTTTGGTATTCCGCCCTTGAC
>JBATHQ010000048.1:0-7885 GCA_049667005.1 Psychromonas sp. | reverse complement strand
GATGGTTTTACCTGGGAAACGCAAAATAGAGAGCAGGATATTGCCAGTGCAAAAAAAGCCTGGGCTAAAGCGGAAGCTTTATTAGCAGATGACAGCTATCAGTTAGTGATTCTTGATGAAATCACCTATATGTTCAAATTTTTATATTTAGATATCCAACCCACGCTGGATGCGCTGAAAAACCGCCCGGAAAAGATGAATGTAATTTTAACGGGTCGCAGCCCCAAGCAGGAGTTAATTGATGCAGTTGACACCTACAGTCATATTCTCGATGAGAAGCATGCTTTCAAAGCGGGCGTAAAAGCACAACCCGGCATTGAATGGTAGAGCAGTGAGTGGCGAGTTATGAGTTTCGAGCTGCGAGTGACGAGTAACAACTCCCTACTCGTAGCTCGCAACCCGCAGCTCATCGCCCTCGGCTTACTCCTGGTTAATACCCGAATGGCGTAATAAATCATCGATATTCGGTTCACGCCCCATAAACTTTTTAAACAATTCCATCGGCTCTTTACTGCCGCCTTTTTCTAAAATTGCCTGTAGAAATTCACGGCCGGTATCCTGGTCAAAAATACCAAACTCTTCAAAGCGCGAAAAAGCATCTGCAGATAAGACTTCCGCCCATTTGTAACTGTAATAACCGGCTGCGTAACCGCCTGCAAAGATATGACTGAAACTATGCTGAAAACGGTTAAATGAAGGCGGCGTAATAACAGCCACTTTATCGCGAATATCTGCCAATACTTTTTCTACCTGCGAGCCATGTTCGGGCTGATACTGATGATGTAAGACAAAATCAAACAATGAAAACTCTATTTGACGCAGCATCATTAACGCGCTGTTGTAATTTTTAGCCGCTAACATTTTTTCCAGTAGCTCAGCAGGCAGGGTTTCACCTGTCTCTACGTGCCCGGAAATCAAGGCTAATGCCTGCGGTTCCCAGCACCAGTTTTCCAAGAACTGACTAGGTAACTCAACCGCATCCCAAGGAACGCCATTAATGCCGGATACCGAAGAAGATTCTATTTTGGTAAGCATATGGTGAATGCCGTGACCAAACTCATGAAACAGGGTAATAACTTCATTATGGGTAAATAACGCCTGCTGTGAGCCGACAGGTTTAGTGAAGTTACAGGTCAAATACGCCACTGGCAGTTGTAATTCACCATTCACCAGACGTCGGCGGACCCGGCAGTCATTCATCCATGCCCCGCCACGCTTATGCGCACGCGCGTAGAGATCTAAGTAAAAACTCCCCAGATGGGTTTGTTGCTGATCATAGATTTCAAAAAAACGCACATCTTTATGCCAGGTATCAACACCGGAAACTTCTTTGATAGTTAGTCCAAACAGGCGTTGCACCACTTCAAATAAACCGCTTACGACTTTATTTTCAGGAAAATAGGGACGCAGCTGCTCATCTGAAATAGCATATTTCTGCTGTTTTAACAGTTCAGCATAATAGCTTAAATCCCAGGACTCCAGCTGCTCAATCGCATCTAATTTTTTAGCAAATGCGAGTACCTGATCACGCTCCAGTATCGCCTGCGGATAAGACTTTTCAGCGAGATCGGTTAAAAAATTAATCACTTGTTGCGGATTTTCAGCCATTTTAGTCGCTAAACTGTATTCTGCGTAATTGTCGAAGTCCAATAATTGCGCTAGCTCGTGGCGTAACTTAAGCAACTTTTCGATATTTTCTGAATTATCAAATTCACCCGCATTCGGCCCTTGATCCGAGGCCCGTGTTGCAAAAGCCTGATAGACCTCCTGACGCAAAGCACGGTTTTTAGCATAGGTCATCACCGGCAGATAACTCGGAAAATCCAGAGTTAACAGGTATCCCGTTTGCTCTTTTTCTTCTGCGGCCTGCTTGGCAGCGGCTAACGCACTTTCCGGCAACCCCTCTAATTCATTAATATCAGTGATTAACTTGCTCCAGGCTAAAGTCGCATCCAACACGTTATTGCTAAATTGCGACTGTAGTTGTGCAAGTTCCTGGCAGATCTCACCATAACGTTGTTTTTTATCTTCGGGTAAGGCAATACCGGATAATTTAAAATCACGCAGCGCATTGTTAATAACCTTCTGCTGTTCCTCTTTCAGTTGCGCGAACTCATCACTTTCTGCAATGCTCAGATATGCATCGTAGAGTCCCTGATGCTGTCCGACAAAGGTGCCGTATTCCGAGAATAAACTTAAACAGGCATCATGGGCCTGGCGCAACTGGTCATTACTGACCACGGCATTCATGTGCGACACGGGGGACCATAACTTACCAAGATGATCATCAGCCTCATCTAAGACGTTTACAAAATTATCCCAGGTAAAATGGCTTAAGGTTTTTAATTTTTCTTCGATCAGCTTTTTATTATCGCTAATTGCCTGGGTCACCGCAGGCACAATCTGTTCGGGTGTTATTTGACTAAACAGAGGCAAACCATCTGTTTGCTGGATAGTTGATATTTCAGAATTATTCATAGCAGTCATCTCATAAAAAGTGAGGGAAAGGAGTGGCGATCATCTAAAGGATATAGGGGCATTTTTCACAGATTCAAGCTAGACTGACCAGCTTTTTAGTTCATTTGCTAAGAAGCTGTATTTATCTTTGATTTTTTATGCCTGCGGCACGCTTTGTATTGTCAATCAGGCGAACTCAGGGGTATGACACAGCACAGCAGTTTTCATCAGCCAGCAGCGCTAAAACTCGCCCACAAAAACAAAAACCTCCGCAGAGGTTTAAGTTTTAACAGGGGGCACCGCTAAACGCTATTCGTCGGCATTTACCTGCTCTTCAGTATCCGCTGCCATTACTGGTTCCTGACCATACCATGAGGTGATTTTACGCTCCAACATATCCACACCGATACCTTTCAGCGAAGAAAATAGTTCAACCTCTACATCACCTTCAAAGTTTTTCGCTTCTTCACGCATCTTCAGTAATGTCGTTTTACGCGCGCCCTGTTTTAATTTGTCAGCTTTGGTTAATAGCGCCAATACCGGAATATTCGCATCGATAGCCCAGTAAATTAATTGCTGGTCGAGATCTTTAAACGGTTGGCGAATATCCATTAATACGACTAAACCTTTTAATGATTCGCGCTGCTGTAAATATTCTCCTAATGACTTTTGCCATTTTAATTTCATTGCCAAAGGCACTTTCGCAAAACCGTATCCCGGCAAATCGATTAAACGTTTTCCATCTTCAATTTCAAAAACATTAATCAGCTGGGTACGACCGGGTGTTTTACTGGTACGTGCTAAGCTTTTTTGGCGCGTCAGACGGTTAAGCGCACTGGATTTACCTGCATTTGAACGCCCGGCAAACGCAATTTCAATACCGCTTTCCGGTGGTAAATGCTTATCTAAATGACGAATATCCGGTGCACTAATTAAGAAATGCGCTTTTTGAAAATGTATTTTTTGAAATTCCAAGATATGCCTCGTTATGCCATGTAGCAAAATTGTTACTTTTATTAAACTTGTGTAAACTATTGTTTGGATTCATTGTAGCATGCTTGAACATATACCCAAACCATTTGCAAAGGCAGGAATGAGTCAATCAGGTGGGCATTTTTTCAAAGTTAAAGAAGAGTGGCTCGACTCGAAGGACTTAGGTTTTTATAACCATAAAGGTAAATATTTCTGGTTTTATCTGCAAAAATTAAACAACCAGAGTGGCGCTAAGATACAGATAACTAAACTATTATTTACATTGTGTAAGGTAGGTTAGCACCCCTTTGGGTTATCACCCCATATTTGCAAATGGTTTTGGTCAATACATACTTTTAATAAAAATGGATAGTTATGAATAAATTATTAATAGCGTTAGTTGCAGTATTGAGCTTTTCCAGCCAGGTACAAGCACAAGGAAATATTGAAGCGGGTAAAGCAAAGTCTGTGACATGTGTAGCCTGCCATGGTGAAGATGGCAATAGCCCATCAAACTTATATCCTAAATTAGCCGGTCAGCATGCCACCTACCTGACAAAACAATTACAAGAATTTAAAAGCGGCGCAAGACCCGATCCGATAATGATGGGGATGGTTGCCACACTGTCAGAGCAAGATATGCAGGATCTTGCTGCTTATTACGCGAGCAATGCAGCAACACCAGAAACCGTCGCGCCAGAAATCGCGGCGGCAGGTCAAAAACTTTATATGGGCGGTGATGGTAGTGATAAAACGACTGCGTGCAGCGCTTGTCATGGACCGCGAGGCAATGGCTTAGAGCTGGCTAAATTTCCGAAAATTTCCAGCCAACACCCCGATTACATCAAGGCACAGCTGATTAACTTCCGCAGCAAAGTACGCGCCAATGACCCCAGTGGTATGATGACTGATGTGGCGGCTAAATTAACTGACGCAGAAATTGAACTGCTTTCCAAATACATCGCCGCATTACATTAACAACACAAATGTCTTCAGGCGTTTTTACCGCGTTACAGCGCTGGAAACGCCTTTCTATCTGTGCTTTTTAAAGACAATAATATCTGTTATTCTGCACCCATATTAACTTCCGATTTAAACACTTAAAATAGTGCCCCGTGTTGTTTCATCGAGTTCTTAAAATCACCGGTAAACAGCACTTATAAAAAATAACAGTAAAGGTAAATTGTCATGTCACGTATTAAAAAGAGCCGCACCGCAGGCAATTCAGCTGCCAAATCGAATGGCCCGTCTTCACAAGCGCAGGACGCGCGTGAAAATAAACGTAAATCTAAATTAAAAGGCAATAAAGCAGGCGCACGTAATGCCATTGAGTCAAAACAAACGCAGCAGAAAAATGCCAAGCAGGCGGTCAATGATAAACGTATCGGCAGCCAAAAAGCAGTGCCGTTAACGACCGGTAAGGAAATACCGGCTGAAATGGTAAAAGTAGCAAAAGTCACGGCTCAAGCAAAGCTAAAAGAACCCAAAAAACAGGCACCAATAAAGCAGTCTCCTGAAAAAGAACTCGCTGCTATTGAAAATGATGAACGCCTTAATGAGTTGCTTGAACGACTTGATAATGAAGAAACGCTTTCACAAACGGACCAATCCTGGGTTGATCAGCAGACCGCTCGTCATCAGCAACTGATGAAACAGCTGGGCTGGTTAGACGAAGAGGGTGAAGAGGATCTTCTCCAGCAGTTCGAGGACGCAAGCTCAGCTTTAAATGAATTTAAATACTAACGGATAGACAATATGCAACTCGATATTTTATTGGCTGTTGTTTCGGTTGTGATCATTATCGGTTTAGCTTTTTACGCAGGTATTTTGATTAAAAAAATCCATATGCAAAAAGCCTATAACCGGAAAATCAGCGCTCAACAAGCTGCACAACAGGCATTAAAGCAACAGCATCGCAATGATAAAATTTGTGAAAGCATTCGTATAATTGCGCGGGCTACCGCGCAAAAACAATGTAATGTTTCAGAAGCCGCGATTCGTTTAACTATCTTATTAGAAACGTTACTGCTGAAAGAGCCGATTGATCTTGTTAAAAACTATCCGGCGTTATCGGAGATGTTTGATAAAGTAAAAGATATGCCGACCCATGAGCAACGCAAAAAAATCCCGGTTAAAGAGATAAAGATACTGGATATGAAACGCGAAATATTTGAGTCACAACTGGAAGACAAAATCATTGATGAGATGTCACAACTGACACAATTTTCAGTGTAAAAATAGAGGCAATAGATGGAAAAGCTTATTTGGGATCAGGCCTTAATTGAAAAATATAATTACAGCGGGCCAAGATATACCTCTTATCCGACGGCATTAGAGTTCAATGAAGGTTTTACTTATCAGGAATCTATCGCGGCGAGTGAAGTTTATCCATCCCGTCCACTTTCACTGTATATCCATATCCCCTTTTGCCATAAGCTTTGTTATTTTTGCGGATGTAATAAAATTATTACACGCCATCAGGAAAAAGCAGATATTTACCTGGATTTTTTAGAGAAAGAGATCCAGCAGCAAGCCCCTCACTTTAAAAATCGTCAGGTCAGTCAATTGCACTGGGGCGGCGGGACACCAACATTTTTGTTACCCGCTCAGATCACCCGTTTAATGACCACGCTGCGCCAACACTTTAACTTCAATCCGAATGCTGAATTAAGTATTGAAGTCGATCCTCGGGAAATTGAATTAACCACCATCGATCATCTTGCCAAAGAGGGTTTTAACCGCCTTAGTCTTGGCGTACAGGATTTTAACAAAGCAGTGCAGAAAGCGGTCAACCGCGAACAGGATGAATCCTTTATTATCGCGCTGTTAAATCGTGCCAAAGAGCAGGGTTTTCAATCAACCAATCTGGATATGATTTATGGTTTGCCGCTGCAGACAAAACAAAGTTTTGCGCATACCTTAGAAAAAGTGGTAGAGCTTGATCCGGCGCGTTTATCTATTTTCAATTACGCCCATATGCCGACGATTTTTGCCGCACAACGCAAGATCAATGAAGATGATATGCCCAAACCTGCTGAAAAACTTGCAATGCTGCAATATACCATTGAATTTTTAACCCAGTCAGGATATCAATTTATTGGCATGGATCATTTTGCTAAACCGACAGATGAGCTGGCTATTGCACAACAGAAAGGCATTTTACACCGTAACTTTCAGGGTTATACCACGCAGGAAGATGCTGACCTGTTAGGCATGGGCGTTTCCGCAATCAGTCAAATCGGCCATAGTTATTCGCAAAATCAGAAAAAACTATCTGCTTATTACCAGCAAATTGAACAATTAGGCCATGCACAATGGCGTGGTATTGGCCTGAATAAAGATGATTTAATCCGCAGGGAGGTCATTAAAAAGCTGATTTGTAATTTTAAGCTCGATTTTGAGCAGATAGAAAATCATTTCGATTTACGCTTTACTGATTATTTTGCTGAAGATATTAAACTATTACAATGCTTTATTGATGATAAGTTGGTTGAAGTGAGTGCAAATAGCATAACGGTACTACCCAAAGGACGATTATTAATTCGCAATATCTGTATGTGTTTTGATGTCTATTTACGTAATAAAGCACGTCAGCAGCAGTTTTCCCGGGTTATTTAAAATGGCTATCAATAATTATTATATCGGCATTATGTCGGGTACCAGTCTGGATGCAATCGATGTGGTTATCACGCAACGCACAGCAACTGCTTTTAAGCAGATAGCCGGTACGGCAGTCCCTTTAGCAGATAATTTACGTCAACAACTGTTAACTATCTGTCAGAATAAACAGGTAGATCTGCAGACATTGGGTGAAGTCGATTTTCAATTTGCCGATGCCTGTGCACAAGTGGTGAATAAACTGCTTGCAGATAATCAGCTTGATGCCACCCAAATCTGCGCAATCGGCAGCCATGGCCAGACTATTTTTCACTCCCCCGAAGGACCCTTTCCCTTTACCCAGCAGATCGGCGATGGCAATTTAATTGCCGCTAAAACAGGGATCACCTGTGTGGCCGATTTCAGGCGGATGGATATGGCCTATGGTGGTCAGGGAGCCCCTTTAGTCCCAGCTTTTCATCAGGCATTATTTTCCCGACATGGGGAGAGTAGAGTGATTCTTAATATTGGCGGTATTGCCAATATCAGTATTCTGGACTCGGATCAAAAAGTATTAGGCTACGATACCGGCCCGGGCAATACGCTGATCGATGCCTGGAGTGAGAAAATCAATGGAAACAGTTATGATATGGATGGGCAGTTCGCCTCTCAAGGGAAGGTGGTAGAGGATCTCTTAAGTTCATTGCTCGCGGATAATTATTTTTGCCAACGTCCCCCTAAAAGTACCGGACGGGAAAAATTCAACTTGCCATGGTTAACTCAGCACCTACAACAACTACCGCAACAGCCATTGTCTGATTGTGAAAATGCCGATATCCAACGTACTTTATTAGAGCTC
>JBATHQ010000047.1:0-11076 GCA_049667005.1 Psychromonas sp. | reverse complement strand
GCTGGCCGGGTGTAGCGCATATTGAAGGTGACGATTTCAGTGAAGTCATTAAATGCGCTCAAGCAATGCAAGGTTTCAGATATTCAGAGATCCCACATGAGATCACCGTTGGTTTTGGCCGCAATGCATTATTGAATGCTGCACCTGCCGTTATTGAACAAGTTAAAGCGGGCAATATCCGTCACTTCTTCCTGGTCGGCGGTTGTGATGGTGATAAAGCAGAGCGTAGCTACTACACAGATTTTACTAAAGCTGTTCCTAATGACTGTCTGATCCTGACACTGGCATGTGGTAAGTTTAAATTTAACAAACTTAACTTTGGTGATATCAATGGAATTCCCCGTCTCTTAGATATCGGCCAGTGTAATGACTCTTACTCTGCCATTCAATTAGCCTTAGCACTGGCTAAAGAGTTTGATTGTGGGGTCAATGAGCTACCGCTGAGTCTAGTAATTAGTTGGTTTGAGCAAAAAGCAATTGCGGTCTTATTAACGTTGTTATCATTAGGTGTTAAAAACATTAATGTAGGCCCAACCAAACCAGCATTTTTAACTGACAACCTGATCAACGTGCTGAATGAAAAATTTGGCCTGACATTAATCGATAATGTTGAGACTGATCTAGCTGCTATGTTAGCTAAATAATAACGGCTGATTAGCTGTCAGCTAACAACTGACAGCTAATCAAAACAAAGAGATAACTATGCAAACAACATTTGAACCTCTCGTTTGTATCAAGCGTATTGAAGAAACAGCTGATACAGCGACTTTTGAATTTAAGAAACTAGACGATGGCCTATTTGAATATAAAGCAGGTCAGTTTTTAACCTTTGAAGTGGATGTCGCCGGTGAACTTGAATACCGCGCCTATTCATTATCTTCTACACCATCTAAGCCAGAGACCGCAGCGGTGACCATTAAACGCGTGACGGGCGGCAAAGTATCAAATTATCTGTTAGATCATCTACAAGCGGGTATAGCCCTACCTGCAATGCCTGCTGCTGGCGAATTTACTGTGCAGGATAATCAAACAACGAATGAATTAATATTGATAAGTGCAGGCTGTGGGATCACGCCTTGTATCTCAATAGCACGTTGGTTATTAGATACCCAGCAACAAGTAAACATTCATTTTATTCATACTGCGCGCAGTGAAGCAGATGTCATTATGGCCGATACTCTGGCCGAATTAAATAATCTGCATGATAATTTCCGCCTAACGCGGATTGTTAAAGAAACCAATAATAAAAATGATATCCACGGCAAATTAAATGCTTCTATATTTGCACAATTAATACCTGATAACCAAGGTCGAACTATTTTCATCTGTGGTCCTGAATCATATATGCAATCTGTTGAACAACTTGCAGAGCAAAGTGGCTTTGATATGGCGCTATTCCATAAAGAAAGTTTTGCTCCGATAGCAGTTACTCAGGAAACAACTGATTCTGCTGTCAGCTACCAGGCCGTTGCACCGCAATATGGTAAAAGTTTTTCTGTTGCAGATAATCAAAGTTTACTTGAAGCATTAGAAAAAGCTGGTTTACCTGTGATCGGCGCGTGTCGCTCCGGTATGTGTGGATCTTGTAAATGTAAGGTAACCGGTGAGGTTGAATCAACCAGCAAGGCAACCTTAACAGCACAAGAGATTGAACAAGGTTATGTATTAAGCTGCAGTTCAAAAGCCTACTCAGATCTGGTTATCGAGCTATAACTATCAGGTAGTTCAAAAACAAAAAAGCCGATGCTTCCCTACACATCGGCTTTCGAACGTTCAGCTGTTAGCTTTCAGTTTATTTTTTCTGCTCACGAGCAATGGCACGATACGCGATATCATTACGATAGAACATACCATCCCAGCTGATCTGCTTGGCCAATTGATAAGCTTTCTGTTGCGCTTCGGTCACGGTATTACCCAGTGCTGTTGCACAAAGTACACGACCACCTGCAGTGACAACTTTACCATCAACCTCGGTTGTGCCTGCATGGAAAACTTTTAAGCCTTCTGTTTCTGTTGTCGGCAGACCTGAAATTTCCAAGCCCTTCTGATAATCCCCCGGGTAACCGCCGGCAGCTAAAACAACACCAATGGCAGCACGCTCATCAAATTCAGCGGTCATATCAGCCAGTTCGCCATTTACACCGGCAAGGCATAAAGTGACTAGATCTGACTTCATACGCAGCATAATAGGCTGGGTTTCCGGATCGCCAAAACGGCAGTTGTACTCAATCACTTTAGGTGTTCCGTCAGCCATGATCATCAGACCGGCATAAAGAAAACCAGTGTAAGTATTACCTTCAGCGGCCATTCCTTTAACGGTCGGATTGATCACCAAATCCATCACACGCTGATGCATTTCAGGTGTCACCACGGGTGCTGGAGAATACGCGCCCATACCACCTGTATTTGGACCAGTATCACCATCTCCGACACGTTTATGATCCTGACTGGTGGCCATAGGCACAACGTTTTCACCATCAACCATAACGATGAACGATGCTTCTTCACCATCTAAGAACTCTTCAATCACAACGCGGTGCCCTGCTTCACCAAAGGCGTTGCCGGCAAGCATATCTTGAACAGCATCTTCGGCTTCCTGAAGCGTCATCGCAACGATCACCCCTTTACCGGCTGCAAGACCATCTGCTTTGATAACAATTGGCGCACCTTTTTCACGAACGTAAGCCAATGCCGGCTCAATTTCAGTGAAGTTCTGGTACCAGGCGGTAGGAATATTATGACGCGCTAAGAAGTCTTTAGTGAAAGCTTTTGAGCCTTCCAGCTGTGCAGCACCCTTAGTCGGACCAAAGCAAGCAAGTCCCGCTTCCTGGAACGCATCAACGACACCTATAACCAATGGCGCTTCAGGGCCAACGATGGTTAACTCTACATTGTTTTCCTGAGCAAATTTAACTAATGCATCAATATCTTCAACACCGATCGCAACGTTAGTGACCTTCGCTTCCAGAGCACTGCCGGCATTGCCGGGTGCTACAAAAATATTTTTAACCTGTTTGTTTTGAGCAACTTTCCATGCCAGCGCATGTTCACGGCCGCCATTACCAATAATTAAAACATTCATAAAAAACCTTAATAAATCAAATAAGTTAATCTTATTTTTGCCAAGTGATTTAATTCGCAATCAAGGCGCAAGCGCGCAGCTTACTCCAGCAAGTACTGCGCACGCCCTGTGCTACGTAAAGGGCCATCCTGCGGATGTTATAATTCTTTACAGAAGAATTATTGAGCACTTCCAACGCAGAGTGCGAATGTAAAGCACAAAACAAAATAGGATTAATGACGGAAGTGACGCATTCCGGTGAATACCATTGCCATACCGTGCTCATCAGCTGCTGCGATAACTTCATCATCACGCATAGAGCCACCAGGCTGGATCACACAACTAATGCCGGCTTCAGCCGCCGCATCGATACCATCGCGGAATGGGAAAAACGCATCAGAGGCCATTACCGAGCCTTCAACAACCAGGTTCTCATCAGCCGCTTTAATACCGGCAATTTTAGCACTGTAAACACGGCTCATTTGACCCGCACCTACACCGACAGTGGCGCTGTTTTTAACATAAACAATGGCATTGGATTTAACAAATTTAGCCACTTTCCAGCTAAATAACAGATCTTTTAACTCTGCTTCTGTCGGTTGACGTTTAGTCACCACTTTCAGATCGTCTACAGTCACCATCCCCTGATCACGATCTTGTACTAATAAACCGCCATTAACCCGTTTAATATCAAATTCAGTGGTTTTCTTATCCCACTCACCGCACGCTAATAAACGCAAGTTTTTCTTAGCGGCAACGATTTGTGCGGCTTCAGGACTCACTTTAGGCGCGATAATCACTTCCACAAATTGGCGCGAAACAATCGCCTCTGCAGTATCTGCATCCAATTCACGGTTAAAGGCAATAATACCGCCAAACGCAGATGTCGGATCAGTTTTGTAAGCACCTTCATAAGCGTCAAGAATAGTACCAGCAACCGCTACACCACAAGGATTAGCATGCTTAACAATCACACAAGCCGGTTCTGAAAACTCTTTAACACACTCAAGTGCCGAATCGGTATCAGCAATGTTGTTGTATGAAAGCGCTTTACCCTGCAGTTGAGTAGCCGTTGCAACAGAAGCTTCCTGAATATTATTTTCAACGTAAAATGCAGCTGCTTGATGGCTGTTTTCACCGTAACGCATATCTTGTTTTTTGTGGAACTGCATGTTGAATGTGCGAGGAAATTTAGACTCTGCATCACCTTCTTTGTTTTCGCCATAGCTTGGTACCATAGTACCGAAGTAATTAGCAATCATACCGTCATATTGTGCAGTATGTTCATAGGCAGCAATGGCAAGATCAAAACGTGTTTTATAAACTAAGCTGCCGTTATTTTCCTGCATCTCTTTAAGGATACGCGAGTAATCTGTAGCGTTGACAACGATAGCAACATCTTTATGATTTTTAGCCGCCGCACGTACCATGGTCGGACCACCGATATCGATATTTTCAATTGCATCTTCTAAAGAACAATCAGGGCGGGCAACGGTTTCAGCAAAGGGGTAAAGGTTTACCACGACCATATCAATAGGCGCAATATCATTTGCAGACATAATTCCTTCGTCTATACCACGGCGAGCCAGAATTCCACCATGAATTTTAGGGTGCAACGTTTTAACACGTCCATCCATCATTTCAGGAAAACCAGTATAGTCAGATACTTCAGTTACTTTGATGCCATTTTCAGCAAGTAATTTACAGGTACCACCAGTAGAAAGGATTTCAACGCCCTTTTCAGACAACTCTTTTGCAAACTCTACAATTCCAGCTTTATCTGAAACACTCAGTAGTGCACGTTTAATCGGTCGGCTATTTTCCATCGTCTTACACATTCCTCGGTTAATTAATCGATAAGTAAAAACCAATAATTGATTTTTTCAACTTAAAAAGAACTAAGGCCGGCATTCTACCCGAAAACGATGGCAATTTGAGCTGTTTTATTAAATAAAAGAATAAAAAGATCCCTGCTCAAATGCTTTCTAAAGAGCGGGTTTATTACTATTCCATTAATCAGCAGTTCTGTCAGGGTGCAGATTAATGCATAAATGCAGATTATTTAATGCAATAACGAATTGTTATGATTAAAAAAAAGATAAAGATAGGCGCATAAATAAATGGATAAATATTGCTTTTGCAGATATTTATTGAGGAGAGTAACGGTACAAAAAACTCTCTATACCGCGGCAGACAACATTGGATATTAATTTAAAATTCAGAGATTCCATTAGCGTGACTGACTGCTTATTTTTCCGGGCAACCACCGCGTCCAGCTTTGCAGGCTGATGAGTCACTAGCAGGTAACTGATAAATTGCGCAAATAACGATTTGATATGATTGTTTTCAAAGTATTCCGGCAATGTCCTGTAGACAAAATTAAGGCTAATAGTATCTTCTACACTACACTCCTGAAGACCTACCAAACCAACAACTTGACTGGATACTTTATCTTCAATCGCGCACAGGCTATATCTATTACGCTGAGCATGATGAAGAATATTGATAAACATACTTTCGGCTTGTTTGCGGCTTAATTTACCTGCAGGGCAATACTTCATCGTCTCGGCATTGCCCGCGAGCCTTGCAAAATCATCAAGATCCGAACTGTTAAACTCTCGCACAGCAAGGTGCTGGTTTTCTACAAATAACTTCATATCTGTACTTCTTCCGTTATTTATCTTCTAACCTTTATACTCAAACTGAACAAAAAATCAACAATAATTTAACAAAGAATTTACCTAGATACCCGTTACCAATCAAAATGCAAAAATCAGCAAGTCGAGAGGTGAGCAGATTCTAGGCATGAAGTTGAAGATCTAACGGGTTAAATTAAAACTTCATAACAACGAAGGTGCTTGCTTCTCGGCTTGCCCTTTGGGGAACTCGCTCGAAAACCAGCTCTGCGTTGCAACAATCGTCAAGGGAGCAACCATTCACTCATGTTGTGCCTTAATCTGGTATCCGAGCGAGTACCTGATAAATGCATTTTGAATGATAACGGGTATATAAAAGCAAAAACCACGCAATCGCGTGGTTTTAAAGGTGAATATGTTATTCGCCTAGAGATGATGATAAGGGATACTTAATTCATGCACCGCATCGACAAATACTTTGGCGTTCTCAGGCGGTACATCCAAATGGATACCGTGGCCAAGATTAAAAACGTGTCCGCTGCCTTTGCCAAAACTTTTTAATATCGTCGCAACTTCTGCACGGATCCGTTCAGGTGAAGCATATAGCATGGAGGGATCCATATTGCCCTGCAGAGCAACACGATCTCCGACACGCGCTTTGGCACTGGCCATATCAATAGTCCAGTCAAGTCCAATAGCATCACAGCCGGTATCTGCAATCGCTTCTAACCACTGTCCGCCATTTTTAGTAAACAGGGTCACGGGAATTTTTTTACCGTCATAGGTGCGCTGTAAACCGGCCACTATTTTAGCCATATACTGCAATGAAAAATCGTTATAATCACGCGGAGATAAAACGCCGCCCCAGGTGTCAAAGACCATTACCGATTGCGCACCGGCTGCAATCTGCGCATTTAAATAATCGATCACGGAATCAGCAAGTTTATCCAGTAGCGCATGTAATAAGCGCGGATCGGTAAAAGCCATTTTTTTAATCTTGGTGAAAGCCTTAGAACTGCCTCCTTCAACCATATAGGTCGCTAATGTCCATGGGCTACCGGAGAAACCAATCAACGGCACGGCGCCCTTTAGCTCTCGACGTATGGTACGCACGGCATTCATCACATACTGCAGTTCGCCTTCAGGATCGGGCATAATTAAATTTTCAACATCTTTGCGACAGGTTATCGGGCGGCTGAATTTAGGCCCTTCCCCCTCCTCAAAATAGAGGCCAAGCCCCATCGCATCTGGAATAGTAAGGATATCAGAAAATAAAATAGCAGCATCAAGGTCAAAGCGGCGCAACGGTTGTAATGTCACCTCACAGGCTAAATCAGCATTGCGGCACAAAGACATAAAGTCCCCGGCCTGGGCACGAGTGGCTTTATATTCAGGTAAATATCTGCCGGCCTGACGCATCATCCATACCGGCGTTTTATCCACTTCCTGCTTTAATAAGGCGCGAATATAACGGTCATTTTTTAATTCTGTCATGCTTCTTTTATCCTAACTTTTTAAACATAAAATAAGGCAAATATGCTAACACCTTTAAGTGCAATTTAATTACCTAGATTAACATTCTCTTCTTTCTGGCACTGTTCGACCATTTTATTGATCAGTTTTCGCGCCAGCGTGCCGTGATTTGGCAGAACAGGTAAATTATCCACATGATACCAAGCAGCCTCAGCCAGTTCATTTTTATCAATTTTAATGTTGCCGGAATCATATTCAGCCAGAAAACCCATCATCAATGAGTGTGGGAAAGGCCATGGCTGACTGGTCACATATTCAATGTTTTTGACCTTAATTCTGGATTCTTCATAGACTTCACGCTCGACGCAGGTCTCTAATGTTTCCCCCGCTTCAACAAAACCTGCAAGCACAGTGTAAACAGGATTATTATTTTTCATATGGCGATGGTGCATTGCCAATAATATCTCCTTCTCTTTGCGGATCCCGACAATAATGCAGGGGGAGATGCGCGGATAACAACGATGCTGGCAGTGGTAACACTTCATTGCCGTCTCCCAGTTTATAGCATGCATTTTATTACCACACTTGCCACAATATTGATGCGTTTCATAAAACAGGGAAACCTGAAAGGCACGTCCCGCCATATCAAATAAGCCATCATTGACCCGCCCTAACAGAAAGCGTAAGGGGGCATATTCTCCCAAGCCAACATCTAACTGGTCAGCCAAAAATACCAGATAACAGGGACTTGATTGAAAATCTGCAATTTTGACCGCGTGTTCAGCTAAATTTTCAGGAAAAGGTAAATCATCAAGGCAGCCATATGGAATAAAATCCCCCTGTGGTTGTAACACAATTTGATCTTTCGCGATAATAAACCACCAAGCATTCTCTTGCTTGTTAATGCACTTCTTTTCAGGATTCATGATATTTCCTTATAAATACAGCTTAAATTTTTTGAATATGGATTACTTCACAGTTATACAGGAAGATTATCCACAAATTCAAATTCATGTTGACGCTAAGTATAATTTTCATTACTTTTTAGATAACCGTTTTGGTCTACTGATACGAGGGAAGTCATATGCTAACCAAATTAAGAAAAGCAAAAGAAGAATGGGGCGGCAGACTTTCAGTTATTGATAACTGGCTGGAAGAACGTCAGAAATTAGTGGTTGCGTACTGTGAACTTGCAGGCTTAGCACCTTATCAAAAGACACAACAGAACTTGCCCGAACAAGAGAAAATCACTCGTTTTTGCCAAATGTTACTTGATTATGCATCAACCGGTCACTTTGAAGTTTATGAGCAGATTATTGCGCAGTGCAAATTAGACAGCGAGAACAATTTAAAGCTTGCCCAGGAGTTATATTCCCGGATCACCACAACCACAGATACCGCTTTAAATTTTAACGACAAGTATGCAGAACATGCCGATGAACAAGCCTTGCTTGATTTTGACAGAGATCTTTCTCATTTAGGACAAATCATGGAAGCCCGATTTGAACGCGAAGATCAACTACTTAAGATCGTCCATCTGCACTATAACTTGGCATAAAAACAGCCGATTAGATTTGTGGTTAACAGCAATAAGGCTATCAATTGACAGCCTTATTATTTTTCCCCGACGAAGCGTTAAATCTTACTTTCGCGCTATATCGAAATCTTCACTGCCCATCTCTTTCAGGTAAAGATCTCGCTTTTTATCAAAAACACGCCGTTCATTTTTAGCCACCGCAACGGACAGCGGCAGATCCACTTTCATCGCATCAACAGGACGATTATTAACATGAAATTCATAATGCAGGTGAGGGCCCGTTGAACGCCCTGTATTGCCACTTTTAGCAATCAAATCACCCATTTTAACGCGCTGCCCTTTGCGCACTAAAATTTTACTTAAATGCAGGAAACGTGAGGTGTATTTACGTCCATGTTTAATCTCTATAAAGTTACCACCTGCTGCATGATAACCCGATCGTGAAACAACGCCATCGCCGACCGCATAAACTGGCGTCCCCGTTGCCACCGGGAAATCAGTACCGTTATGAGGAGTGACTCTTTTGGTTATCGGATGAAGGCGATTTTTATTAAATGGGGAACTGATACGATGACTAGCGTCAAGTGGATAGCGTCGATAAGCTTTGCTTAACCCTTGTCCGTCTATATCGTAATAGCGACCATCATCATGCAGGAAAGCGCTATAACTGTTTTCACGGTTTTTAATTAAAATAGCCTGCACTTCGCTTTCCTGACTATATTGGCCGTCAATATATTGCTTTGTCACCAACACCTGAAAGGTATCTCCAGGATGAAGTTGACGCCTAAAATCAATTTTATCCTGTAGTGCGGCAGAAACTTCTTGAATCTGCCCGGCTGAGAGCCCCGCTTCTTTGGCATTTACATAAAAACTACCTGTAATTTGCCCCTGGTATAAACTTTGCCGCCATTTGCCTTTTCTGGTTTCTAATAATGGCTCATATTGCTCATCTTTGAGGGTATAAGTTAAGGTATTGGCAATATCAATAAATACTTTTAAAGAGAGCAGATTGTTATCCGGACTAATCAACAGGATAAGCCTTTGTCCCGGCGTTAGGTGGCCTAAATGCAGGTATTCACTGTCTGCTTCTAACAAATTTTGTAATGCAGTTGCTGACAAACTTTGCTGCTCAAAGATGCTGCTTAGGGTATCACCGGCTTTAATTTCAAATTCGACTTCCCGATTCTTTGAAAAATCAGGGAATACTTTAGCGTATTCCTTTTTTACGGCTGTTAAGGGCTCCGCCGACGCACGATCACCTTGTTTAATAATATGTTTAGGTAATTCTAATGAGCGCAGGATTGTTTTTTGTGTTTTCGGTTGCATAGGAATAAATGAAATGACCAGCAAAAATACAAGTAATATTATCAATGCGAAAAAATGTTTTCGGGGAAGATCATTTATAAATGTAATAAACGCCAGAAAAAGCGCCTTTAAACGAGACAAAAATAGCATAATTCGATACAACCCAAATATGAAAATGAAAGCAACGGGATAAACCTGAAAGTATATCAATATTTTTGTTTTTTTATAAATAATAATATCCCTTTTATTACAGGGTAACTCACGGATCACACTATTAATCATTGCAGTTGCAATAATTAAGGTGTTTTCCATGACAAAAAAATGTATTATAGACGTCTAGATGTAAAAACATCCAAAAAAATAACCAGTAACCAGTTAGGAGCTCACATGTCACGTGACTTATTTACTTCAGAATCAGTCTCTGAAGGCCATCCAGATAAAATCGCCGATCAGATTTCTGATGCGGTACTTGATGCCATTTTAAAACAAGATAAAAAAGCGCGTGTTGCTTGTGAGACTTACGTTAAAACCGGCATGGTAATGGTCGGTGGCGAAATCACTACCGATGCCTGGGTTGATATCGAAGAGATCACTCGAGACACCGTGCGTAATATTGGCTACACCAGTTCAGAAATGGGCTTTGATGCAGACTCATGTGCGGTGTTGAATGTTGTTGGTAAACAATCACCCGACATCAACCAAGGTGTAGATCGTAGCGACCCGCGCGAACAAGGTGCTGGTGACCAGGGGTTAATGTTTGGTTATGCAACTAATGAAACCGATGTCTATATGCCAGCGCCAATCACCTATGCACACCTATTGGTAAAACGTCAGGCACAGGTTCGTAAACATAAAATATTGCCTTGGTTACGTCCTGATGCCAAAAGCCAGGTTACCTTTGCTTATAATCACGGCAAAATTGTCGGCATTGATGCCGTCGTGTTGTCCACGCAGCATTCTGAAGAGATCAAACAAGATGATCTTATTGAAGCGGTGATGGAAGAGATAATAAAACCTGTATTACCTGCAGAATGGCTTTCTGAACGTACTAAGTACTTTATCAA
>JBATHQ010000046.1:0-14572 GCA_049667005.1 Psychromonas sp. | reverse complement strand
GAAACCATTGAAGTGCTTTATGAAGGTCAGCAGGAAAAAATGCATCTGTTAAGGGTGATCCAGTCAAAGTCACAAAAGCAACCTGAAGATTTAAAAAATAATTTACCGATTACGAAACGTGAATCGGAGGTTTTGTATTGGATCTCTTATGGGAAAACCAGTTGGGAAATAGCACAGATACTGGAAATGAGCCCAAGAACGGTTAATAAACATTTAGAGCAGATATTTAAAAAATTAGGGGTGGATAACAGAACCTCCGCCGCAGCAATATCGATTCGCATACTTGAAGCCTAATTTAAGTGCGCTTATTAAGCTAAAAAGAGATGCCAATGTGTCATCTACGGAAATTTTTTTAGCGCTCGATTATTGAGTTAAAAGGCTTTGTGTGATATAAAGCGCAGCGAGATTATTTGTACAACCTATTGTTGTAAATCTCACTTAACTAATACGAGTTTTATGTTTGTTTTTTTCACTAATTGATTGAGCAAATTTAAGAGCGTATCCAAAAATAACACACACGCATCGACACGTCACTCGGGGTGCCTATTTTCAAATAATTTGAATATTGGGTCGAGTGTATGGGATGTGTGGAGGCCTAACCCCTTAAGAGGAAATTCTAATGGCAAATGTATCAATGCGCGATATGCTACAAGCAGGCGTTCACTTCGGTCACCAAACTCGTTACTGGAATCCAAAAATGAAGCCTTTCATTTTCGGCGCACGTAACAAAGTTCATATCATCAACCTTGAAAAAACTGTTCCAATGTTCAACAGTGCACTTAACTTTTTAGAAGCAAAAGCGGCTAAAAAAGGTAAAGTGTTATTTGTTGGTACTAAACGTGCAGCTTCTGAAGCTGTAAAAGAAGCAGCGATTAGCTGTGATCAATTCTATGTTGATCACCGTTGGTTAGGTGGTATGTTGACTAACTGGAAAACAGTTCGTCAATCGATTAAACGTTTGAAAGACCTTGAAGTTCAAAGCCAAGACGGAACTTTTGACAAGCTAACTAAGAAAGAAGCATTAATGCTTTCTCGTGAATTAGAGAAACTTGAAAAAACTCTTGGTGGTATCAAAAACATGGGCGGTATCCCTGATGTGATTTTCGTAATCGATGCAGATCACGAGCACATTGCTATCAAAGAAGCTAATAACCTGGGTATTCCTGTTATTGCTGTTGTTGATACTAACTCATGTCCAGACAACATCGATTTCGTTGTTCCTGGTAATGATGATGCTATCCGTGCTATCAAGCTTTACTTAGGCGCTGCTGCGGCAACTATTAAAGAAGGTCGTGAGCAAGACGTGCTAGTACAAGCTGAAGAAGACGGTTTTGTTGAAGAAGTTACTGAATAATCTTCTAAGCTAAAAAGCTCTTATTAATCAGTCTCTGATTGATTATCGGGGGGCAATAGCCCCCCCTTTTTTAATTGAAAAAATAGGAATTCGACAATGGCTATTACAGCTAAGCAAGTTAAAGAACTTCGTGACCGTACCGCTGCGGGTATGATGGATTGTAAAAACGCATTAGTTGAAGCTGATGGTGACATCGAGCTTGCAATTGAAAACATGCGTAAGTCTGGTGCAATTAAAGCGGCTAAAAAAGCTGGCCGTATTGCAGCTGAAGGTGTGATCTTAGCTAAAACTGAAGGTAACGTTGCTCTTATTGCTGAAGTTAACTGTGAAACAGACTTCGTTGCAATGGATAAAAGTTTCCTGGCGTTTGCAAATAAAGTAGCTGATATTGCACTGGCAAACAAAATTGATTCAGTAGAAGCATTAGGTGCTGCTGCATACGATAACGGAACAGTTGAAGACGCTCGTGCGGCTTTAGTTGCTAAAATCGGTGAAAACATCTCTGTTCGTCGTTTACAAATCGTTGAAGGTGAGAACCTTGGCGCTTACGTTCACAGTGGTAAAATTGGTGTTATCACGTTACTGCAAGGCGGTGATGCTGAACTTGCTAAAGATCTTGCAATGCACGTTGCTGCTGCATCTCCTCAGTATGTTAAACCTGAAGATGTACCTGCAGAAGTTGTAGCTAAAGAGAAAGAAATTCAGCTACAAATTGCTATCGATAGCGGTAAACCAGCTGAAATTGCTGAGAAAATGGTTTCTGGTCGTATGGCTAAATTCTCTGGTGAAGTGAGCTTAACTGGTCAGGCGTTTATTAAAGATCCATCAATCAAAGTTGCTCAACTTCTGAAAGATGCCGGTGCTGACGTTGTATCATTTATCCGCTTAGAAGTGGGTGAAGGTATCGAGAAGAAAGCAGAAGATTTTGCTGCTGAAGTTGCTGCTACCATGGCTGCTTCTGCTAAGTAATAAATCTTGCTAAACAATAAACCTAGTTTATTGCATTTGAGGAACCGCAGCCATGTCTGCGGTTCTTTTACATTTATACCCAAGCTACTTGAAGATGCAGGAATCAGCAAAACTGATCACTTATTTGATGCATTTGCTATCTCGCTAAGTCAATGCTTCATAACCTCGAAGAGGGTTGCTTCATCTTGCCCTGCGCAAGGTTCGCTCAAAAGCCAGCGCTGCGTTACAACAATTATAAAGGGAATTACGTTCTCTTCATGTTGTGCCTTGATCCGGCATTCGAGTGAGTCTCTGAATTTAATAAGTAATTTGGATATAGAATATGGCCTGCTATTAGCTTAAACTTTTAACTCTCGATACCTATTACCTTGATAAATTATGACAAAGTTTATTAACGCCATCGGTATTAAGTCTATATTAAGGAACTATCATATGAACAAAAATCCAAAATCTGCATATCGTCGAATTCTATTAAAATTAAGTGGCGAAGCCTTGGTCGGGGAAGAGGGCTTTGGTATCGATCCTAAAGTATTAGATCGCATGGCGATTGAAATTAAATCTTTAGTAGAAAAGGGAGTTCAGGTTGGTTTAGTGATTGGTGGTGGTAATATTTTTCGTGGAGCAGGTCTCGCGGAAGCCGGCATGAACCGCGTGGTTGGCGATCATATGGGTATGTTGGCAACGGTCATGAACGGTTTGGCAATGCGTGATGCACTGCAGCGTGCACACGTTAACTCGCGTTTAATGTCGGCCATTCCTTTAAATGGTGTTTGTGATGATTACAACTGGGCGGAAGCAATAAGATACCTGAAAACAGGTACCGTGGTGATTTTTGCTGCCGGAACAGGCAATCCATTTTTTACTACCGATTCAGCCGCTTGTTTACGTGGAATTGAGATCGAGGCCGATGCTGTTTTAAAAGGAACAAAAGTGGATGGTGTCTATGATGCTGATCCAGTTAAAAATCCTGATGCAAAACTATATACAGAGATTGATTACCAAGTAGTATTAGAAAAAGAATTAAAAGTGATGGATCTCGCTGCATTTACACTAGCGCGCGATCACAGTTTACCAATACGCGTATTTAATATGAACAAACCCGGCGCCTTAAGCCGTGTTGTATTAGGTGAAAGTGAAGGTACAACAATTACTCACTGTAGTACCATAATAGAAAAAACGAATAAATCTATAAATTAAAATTAGGGAATAATGATGATTAATGAAATTCAAAAAGATGTGCAAACGCGCATGGGCAAAAGTGTTGAAGCATTTAAAAATCAATTGGCCAAAATTCGTACGGGTCGTGCTCATCCGAGTTTGTTAGATGGCATTATGGTGCCATACTACGGAAGCAATACGCCACTTCGCCAGGTCGGTAATGTTTCAACCGAAGACGCTCGTACATTAACGGT
Source organism: Psychromonas sp. (assembly GCA_049667005.1). Classification (GTDB taxonomy): domain Bacteria; phylum Pseudomonadota; class Gammaproteobacteria; order Enterobacterales; family Psychromonadaceae; genus Psychromonas. The sequence goes on along the minus strand of JBATHQ010000046.1, from coordinate 10,837 downwards.
AACGGTTTTTGACGCCTCCTTAATTAAAGCAGTAGAAAAAGCGATCATGGGTTCAAACCTTGGATTAAACCCGATGTCAGCAGGTACTGTGATTCGTATTCCTTTACCGCCGCTAACAGAAGAGCGCCGTCGAGATTTGATTAAAGTTGTGCGTGGCGAAGCTGAAAACAGCCGTATTGCAATTCGCAACGTCCGCCGCGATGCAAATGGCGATTTAAAAAGTCTGGAAAATGATAAAGATATCAGTGAAGATGAGCAACGTACCGGAGAAGGCTTGGTGCAAAAAGTGACTGATGAGTATATTAAACAGATCGATGATCTGCTTGCTATCAAAGAAAAAGAACTGTTAGAGGTTTAACGCCAGTTCAATACCCTGAAGTTGGCGTATTCACATTGTGAATACGCTAATTAATCTTCGCCTATGGATCAAGGTTGATTGTGACTACATTAAATGAAAATTCAAAATCGGCTAAACATGTCGCGATTATTATGGACGGTAATGGACGCTGGGCTGAACGTAAAGGAAAACATCGTGTATTAGGGCATAAACATGGTGTTAAGTCTTTGCGTAAGTCAATTGCTTTCGCCAATGAAAAAAAAATTGAAGCCTTAACTATTTTCGCATTCAGTAGCGAAAACTGGCAGCGCCCTGAACAAGAAGTCAATATGCTGATGGAACTGTTTTTTACCGTATTAAGCAGTGAAGTCAAAAAATTACATAAAAATAATATTAAATTCAGAGTGATTGGTGACTTGTCCGGCTTTAGTGAGCGCTTACAAAAAAAAGTCATGGAAGCCGAAAATCTGACTGAAAATAATACCGGTCTAGTGGTTAATGTTGCCGCAAATTATGGCGGGCGCTGGGATATCACTCAGGCCACTAAAAAATTAGCTGCTTTAGTCGCATCCGGTGAACTCAATAGCGATGATATTAATGAGAAAATGTTAGATCAGTTTATCTCATTAGCCGGATTAGCGCCTGTGGATCTGATGATTCGCACTGGCGGAGATCAACGTATCAGTAATTTTTTATTATGGCAACTGGCTTACGCAGAGCTTTATTTTAGCGATGTACTGTGGCCTGATTTTGATGGCCAAGAGTTTCAAAATGCGTTGGATGTATTCTCAAGTAAAGAACGTCGTTTTGGCAAAACCAGTGCTCAACTAGGCTAAAAGTCAATTCCGGTGAATATCTTGTAGCAAAGAATTAACTGAGTGAGTAAATATTGTACCGGGAAAAATAACACTAAGTAAGGGGTGAGTTGCAGGAGGTAGTTGTTCTAATTTCACAAAATCGCATGAGATGATTTTGCATAGCGTTAGCTGACCACAAAGTGGTGACGAATAGGATGTTCCGAATAAAACTTACAACGCCTTTAGGGGTGATTTTAATAAGCTAGACTGATCATCTTTTTGCTCTTTTGCTATTAGCATAACGAATTTAACAAGGGTTTTTCTGTGAAACAACGAATAATTACAGCTTTAATTTTAGCGCCGCTGGCCATTGGTGCGATTTTCTTTCTGCCTCTGCAGTTCTTTATGCTTTTTGCTGCCGTCATTTTCCTGCTCTCCAGTAAAGAGTGGGGCGGTTTCGTTAGCAAAGCCCCTTCCAGTTGGCTTTTATATTTTTTCGGTTCGGTGCTTGGGGCGACGTTGCTACTTATACCCGTTGAGCATATCTGGATCGATGGCAAGATTAACGGTTATATTATTTACGGGCTTTTTGCTGCTGCTATCTGGTGGTGTTTATCGTTTCTGATGGTGATTACTTACCCTAAGTCAGCAAGCCTATGGCAAAAAAATAAACTGATTAAAGCACTTTTTGGTTTATTAACATTAGTCCCTCTCTTTTGGGCGATGGTTGTACTGCGTTCAGTCAATATTCATCACGATTTTTATTTTGGTGGCGCGTTATTGATGTACGTTTTTGTCCTTGTTTGGGCGGCTGATATTGGCGCCTATTTTTGCGGTAAAAAATTTGGTAAGCGTAAGTTAGCCCCTAATGTGAGTCCGGGCAAAACCGTGGAAGGGTTTTTAGGCGGGTTATTCAGTGCCATGATTGCAGCGTTTTGTGTGGGCATTTTCTTTACTATTCCCGAACATAAAATGCTGCCCTATCTGATTGCTTCTTTAGTCACTATTATGGTTTCAGCGCTGGGGGACTTAAGTGAAAGTGTTTTTAAACGTGAAGCTGGTTTGAAAGATAGCAGTAATTTATTGCCCGGTCATGGTGGTATTTTAGATCGCATTGATAGTTTAACGGCTGCAGTACCTGTTTTTACTCTTTTTTACCTATTATGGTTAAGTTAAAAGATGAAACAATTAGCGATATTAGGTGCAACAGGTTCGATCGGTACGAGTACAGTTGATGTTTGTCGCAGTAACCCTGGATTATATCAAATAACACTATTAGCAGCGGCATCAAATGTCGATAAGATGTTATCTCTGTGCCTGGAGTTCACTCCGCTGTATGTTTCAATGAGCTCAGAAACGGCTGCTCAGCAATTACGAGAGTTACTAAAAAAAGCCAATCTGCCCTCTATTGTATTGGAGGATGAGACGCAACTGCTGCAACTACTGGCAAGCGAACAGGTTGACTCTGTGATGGCTGCTATTGTCGGTGCCGCGGGGTTAAAAACAACCATGGCCGCTGTTAATGCGGGGAAAGAGATTTTCTTGGCAAATAAAGAGGCGCTGGTGATGTCCGGCGCTTTATTTATTGATGCGGTTAAAAAATCCGGTGCCAAACTATGGCCCGTTGACAGTGAGCATAATGCCATTTATCAGGCATTGTCAGCAAAATTACAGGACACTATTGGTGCTTGTGATCTACAGGGTGAGGGCGTCTCTAAAATACTCTTAACCGGCTCTGGTGGACCCTTTTTAGAAAAACCGCTGGCAGAATTTGCATCTATTACGCCGGCACAGGCTATTAAACATCCTAATTGGTCGATGGGTAAAAAAATATCGATAGATTCTGCCACTATGATGAATAAAGGCCTTGAATATATTGAAGCCCGTTGGTTATTTAATGCCAATAAAGAGCAGTTACAGGTGATCATACATCCACAATCTGTGATCCACTCTATGGTGCAATATAAAGATGGCAGCGTAATAGCACAAATGGGAAATCCGAATATGCGCATCCCTATCGCCTATGTGCTCGGCGGCGACCAGCGTATTGACAGTAATGCCGGTTTTTTTGATTTTTTCTCAACCTGCAACTTTAGTTTTGCCGAGCCTGACTTTAACCGCTATCCCTGTTTGAAACTAGCCATTGATGCCTGCTTTGAGGGGCAACAAGCAACGACCATTCTCAATGCTGCAAATGAAATTGCAGTTGATGCTTTTTTGCAGCAGAAAATTAAATTTACCCAGATATCACAGCTTGTTGAGCGTGTGTTAAACCGCAGTGCGACGGGTACGATTGAATCGCTTGAACATTTATTCGAGATCGACGCACAAAGCAGACTACTCGCCAGAGATATTATAAAACGAGATCATTTATGTTAAGCAGTTTATGGAATTTAGGCGCATTTATCGTCGCATTAAGCATCCTCGTGGCGATCCACGAGTTCGGCCATTTTTGGGTAGCAAGACGCTGCGGGGTAAAAGTACACCGTTTTTCTATCGGATTTGGCAAAGTTTTATTTAAATGGTTTGATAAACAGGGTACTGAGTTTGCCATTGCCGCTATCCCGCTTGGTGGTTATGTTAAAATGTTTGACGGCCGGGTGGATCAATTATCCCCCGAAGATGAGCGTTTTGCCTTTGATAAAAAAACTGTCTGGCAGCGCATCGCTATCGTTGCCGCAGGACCATTGGCGAACTTTTTATTAGCAATTGTTGCCTTCTTTTTTATGTATATGATTGGGGTGAACAGCGCGAAGCCCATTATTGAAAATATTCGCCCGCAATCACCCATGAGTGTGCTGCAGGGGGAACCGTTATTTAAAGTGGTCGCTATCAACGAACAGCAGGTGGAAGACTGGGAAGCGCTGAATTTAGCTTTAGTGAATGAAATTGGCGAAAAGCAGTTTAATATCACTATTCAGCCGCTGCAGGATGCCTTCGGTAATGACGCCAGTGAACCTTTCAAAACCTATATTATCCCGCTTGAAAACTGGCAGTTTGATCCTAAAACTGAATCTGTGGTCAGCAGCTTGGGTCTGATCCCCTATATGCCGGAGATCTATTTAGAGGTCGGGCAACTCGTCGACGGAGGACCTGGTGCTCAGGCCGGTTTGCAGGTAGGTGATAAGTTATTGGCCATAGGTGGTGAAAAACTGAACAATTGGCAACAATTTGTCGAACTTATCCAAAATAATGCTAAGCAAACACTGCAACTTGAAATCGAAAGAGGCACAATGGTGCAGCAAATAGTGTTAATACCTGGCACTCGAAACAGTGATTCCGGATTGCAACAAGGTTATATCGGCGTTTCGCCGGCAATAGAAGCTTATCCGGATGAATACCGTGTTAAGCTGCAGTTTGGGCCTTTACCTGCTTTTGATAGAGCGCTGGAAAAAACCGGGCAGTTAATCAGCTTAACTTTTAATACGATTATCAAACTGGTCACCGGTGATATCTCGGTTAAAAATTTAAGCGGGCCTGTAGCAATTGCCAAAGGTGCGGGGATGAGTGCCGATTATGGTATTGAATACTTTTTAGGTTTCTTAGCGTTAATTAGTGTTAACCTTGGCCTGATGAACCTTATTCCACTGCCTGTGTTAGATGGCGGGCATCTGTTATATTATTGTGTAGAGATTGTCACCGGCAAACCGGTATCGGAAAGGGTTCAGGAAATAGGCTTTAAAATTGGTGCGGCGATTTTAATGACTCTGATGCTGATCGCTGTCCTTAATGATTTTAATTTATGGTAGTACTTTTACTGCCGGCGCTATCGTTTTGACAAAAGTGCTATTGAAAGTTCGATATTTACTTTATAAACTCTGCATCTTTTATATTCGATGACATATTCTAACCGTTTGGGTCATGACTGGCGGTTTCTTAAGAAAAACTTTGTGCTTAGTTAAGTACAACAAAACACAATATAAGTGTTGAAAGGATTAGCTAATAAAATGATTAAGAAATTTTTGCTTACTGGTGCTTTGATAATCGGTGGTTTTACTTCCTCACTTTCGCTTGCGGAAAAATTTACTGTTGCAGATCTGCAGTTTCAAGGCCTGCAGCGTGTTACCTTAGGTGCTGCGCTGCTCAGCTTGCCAATTCGGGAAGGTGATGTTGTTGATGAATATCTGTTATCAAACGCTGTAAAGCAACTTTATGCCAGTAGCTACTTTGAATCTATCGAACTGTTCAGAGAAGCTGATGTATTGATCTTTAAAGTGAAAGAGCGTCCTACAATCAGTAATGTAGAGCTTTCCGGTAACAAAAAATTAACGGAAGAACAAATTTTTGACTCGCTGAAATCATCATCAGTGAAAGTTGGCGAATCCTTGGATCGTACGACTTTGTCGGGCATTGAAAAAAGTCTCGAAGATTTTTATCACAGCGTAGGTAAATACAGTGCCAAAGTTGAAGCAGTCGTCACCCCCTTGCCGCGTAACCGCGTATCAATCCAGTTTGTATTTAAAGAGGGTCTCACTGCAAAAATTGAGCAAATAAATATCGTCGGCAATAATGCCTTTACGGATGAGCAATTATTAAAACGCCTTACCCTCGGAGATTCTTCAGGGTGGTGGGACTTATTTGCTGATGATAGTTATCAAAAACAAAAACTTGCAGGTGATCTGGAAGTCATCAAAAGTTATTACCTGGACCGGGGTTATATCCGCTTTGCTATTAACCAGTCACAAGTATCTTTGACGCCGAATAAAAAAGGCGTTTATGTAACGGTCAATGTTAATGAAGGTCAAATCTACAAGGTTTCTGATGTTAAGTTTATCGGTAATCTGCTTGGTTACGATGATGAAATAGCTACTCTCGTTCCTTTCCAGAAAGGCGATGTTTATGCAGCTTCGGATGTGACATTTGCCGAACAAAGCATCCGCAAATATTTCGGCCGTTTAGGTTATGCTTATCCGGAGATTACAACTTACCCCGAAGTGGATGATGCGAACAACACGGTTAAGGTTAATTTCTCTGTAGAGCCCGGACAACGGGGTTATGTACGTCATATCAATATATCAGGGAATACCACGACTAAAGATGTTGTGTTGCGTCGTGAAATGCGTCAAATGGAAGGCGGTTGGTTATCAAGTGAAAATATTGAAACCTCTAAAACGCGTTTAAATCGTCTTGGTTTTTTCTCAAAAGTGGATATTGTGACTGAACGGGTCAGCGATGACTTAGTCGACGTTAATGTTAACGTGGAAGAACAGGCTTCCGGGTCGTTCACCGCAGGTGTCGGTTTCGGTACGGACTCCGGCTTAAGTTTAAATGCCGGCGTACAGCAGGATAACTTCTTAGGTACTGGTGATAAAGTTGGTTTTGAAATCAAAAATAATGATTACAGCACCGGTGCAAGTGTTGACTATACCACGCCTTATCTCACTCGAGATGGCGTGAGTGGCGGTGTTCGTGTTTTTTACACTAAATTTGAAGCTGCAGATGCAAATATTGTTGATTATACCAACACAACTTACGGTGTGCGTTTAAGCTCCGGTTTCCCGGTCAATGAAATTAATCGTTTAGGTTTTAGTGTTGGTTGGGAGATTAACGATATTTCACAGACTAAGTCCTATGAGCAACTAAAACAATTTTGGGATATATATGATTCAGCCCTGGAGTCCGATGGCTCTGCGAAGTTTCAAAATTTTGATTTTTCCGCTAACTGGACAAGAAATAACCTCGATAAAGGCCAGTTAGCAACGCAGGGTATGCAACATACTTTAGGGGCCAAAATGACCGTGCCCGGCTCTGACCTGCAATACTTTAAAATTAATTTTGATATCAGTAATTACCAGCGAATTACCGATGATGGGGATTGGACGACGCTGCTAAGAGCCTCTGCCGCATACGGCAACGGTTATGGGCAAATTGATGGCAACGACCAGGTACTACCTTTCTTTGAGAATTATTATGTCGGTGGTTACCGGACCCTGCGTGGCTTTTCAAGCAATACAGTCGGGCCTCGTGCGTTGTACGTAACGAATGGTTCCAAGGTCTTAACCGACAGTGCACTTGGCGGTAATGCTAAGTATACGCTTAGCGGAGAGGTCATTTTTCCAGTTCCTTTCGTTGATGAAGCCTATTCGCGCCAGTTACGCGCCAGTGTCTTTGTTGATGCCGGTGAAGCCTGGGATACGGAATTTAATTATGATTATTACAGCCTGTTAGGTTGTTCATATAACTGTGATTATTATGGTGATTATTCTAAACCGGGTAGAATACGCGCCTCATGGGGAAGTCAACTGACTTGGGTATCCCCGATGGGACCGTTAGTCTTTACCTTAGCGTGGCCTTTAAAAGAGTATGCAGGGGATAGCACCGAAATATTCTCATTTAATATTGGCCAGACGTTCTAAGTTTCTATTGCCGCCTAAACGACTTGAATCCAGGTTTTCAAGTCGTTTGGGTATGTAAACAAAAAACAATAATAACAATAACAATAACAAAAATATAAAATTATCAAGGAGTTAATAAATGAAGTCATTTTTCAAAGTAGTTTCAATCGCCATTACACTGGTTTCCGTTTCTTATTTGAATGCGGCACAGGCAGAACAAAAAATAGCGGTAGTCTATCCATCAAAAATTATGCAGGAATCCCCGCAGCGTGAACAGATCATTAAAAAATTAGATTCAGAATTTAAAAGCCGTTACCAGGCGCTGCAGTCACTAGAAAAAGAAATTAAAAAATTAGACACAACACTGCAACGTGATGGTGAATTAATGGGCAAGGATAAAGTGACGGAGATGAAACGTCAGGCAGAGGCTAAACTATCCGATTACAAATTGAAACGTAAAGCGTTTGAAGAAGATAACCGTCGCCGTCAAGTAGAAGAGCAGCAAAAAGCCGTTGCGGTTTTACGCGCTGTGATCGACAAAATAGCGGCAAAAGAGGGTTATGATCTGATTCTAAACGGTGAGCAAATTGTTTTTGCTAAACCTGCTTACGATATTTCCGACCGCGTTATTAAAGAAATCAGTAAAAAGTAGGTTATTAAGATGGCATATACATTAGCATCTCTGGCAAAACAACTGAATGCCCAGCTGTGTGGTGATGAAAATCTAGAAATAAGCGCTCTGGCAACCTTTGAGCAAGCGTCTCAGGGAGACATTACTTTCGTCTCGGATAAAAAATTATTATCCAGATTGAATGAATGTACTGCCAGTGCGATTGTATTACCGACAGCTGTTAAAGAGGGCTATCAAGGTAATGCGCTATTTATGGATAATCCCTATGTCGGTTATGCATTATTAGCCAGAATTTTTGATACAACGCCGAATCCAAAAGCCGGAATTGCTGCATCGGCAGTCATTCATGAAACGGCTGTGATCGGTAATAATGTGACTATTGCGGCACATGTTGTTATTGAAGATGGCGTGGTGATTGGTGATAACTGCCAGATTATGGCGAATGTGGTGATCGGTCAATACAGCCACATAGGCGAAAAGACCAGAGTTTACCCTAATGTCACTATTTATCACCAAAGCCAAATAGGCGCTCGCTGCATTATTCATGCAAACACGGTTATTGGCTCTGACGGTTTTGGTAATGCCCCCTATCAGGGGACCTGGGTTAAAATTCCGCAAATAGGCAAAGTCATTATTGGTGATGATGTTGAAATTGGCTCATCAACAACGATTGACCGCGGTGCGCTGTCAGATACCTTGATTGCTGATGGCGTGAGAATAGATAATCAATGCCAGATTGCACATAATGTTTCAATTGGTAAGCATACCGCCATAGCAGGGGGCTCAAATATCGCCGGCAGTACCAAGGTCGGTGCAAGTTGTATCATCGGCGGCAGTGTAGCCATGAATGGTCACATCAATATCACCGATAACGTGGTCATTACCGGTGATAGTATGGTAATGCGCAGCATTACAGAGCCGGGTATTTATTCATCGGGCGTTCCCGCACAAAAAAATAAAGCATGGCGTAAAACAACGGCTTATACGTTAAAGATTGATGATCTTTTTAAACGTGTAAAAGAACTTGAACAGCAACTGCAAGATAAACATTAAGGAAGAATTGTGACCAACGAATTAAATTCATTAGATATCAAAGAGATCATGGATCTTTTACCACATCGTTACCCTTTTTTATTGATCGATCGTGTTATTGATTATGTGCCGAAAGAGAGACTGCACGGCATTAAAAATATCTCTTTTAATGAGCCGCAATTTACCGGGCATTTTCCTGGAACGCCAATTTATCCTGGTGTTATGATTCTTGAATCATTAGCGCAGGCTACAGGTGTGCTTGCCTTTGCAACTTTTGGTAAACCGGCTGAAAATGAACTTTACTTTTTGGCATCGATGGATAAAGTACGTTTTAGAAGACCTGTTGTACCTGGCGATGTATTACATCTTGAAGTTATTTACCTTAAAGATCGCCGTGGTATGGGAAAATTTGAGTGTGTCGCAAAAGTAGATGGTGAAATCGCCTGCGAAGCCATGATCATGTGTGCAAGAAGAGAGATTTAATGACTAACAAAATGACAATGATTCACCCAACGGCGATTGTGCATGAAAATGCAATAATCGGAGATAATGTAGAAATTGGACCTTATACAATTATTGGCGATCGAGTTGAAATTGGTGATAATTGTTGGATTGCACCGCACGTTGTAATTAAAGGTCCCACTAAAATCGGTAAAGGTAATAAAATTTTCCAATTCGCCTCAGTTGGAGAAGATTGCCAGGATCTGAAATATAACGGGGAAGAAACTTTCCTTGAGATTGGTGACAATAATGTGTTTCGCGAAAGCTGTACTATTCATCGTGGAACGGCTCAAGATCAAGGTACGACACGTATCGGCAATAATAATCTGCTGATGGCTTATGTGCACGTCGCGCATGACTGTATTCTTGGGGACAATATTATTTTATCCAATAATGCGACCTTAGCCGGTCATACTAAGCTGGCTAATAATGTCATTATAGGTGGTCTGTCTGCGCTGCATCAATTTACCCGTGTGGGTGAGTTTGCGATGATTGGCGGCTGCTCTGCGGTAAACAAAGATATTCCGCCATATTTTATGGCGAGCGGCAATTATGTAGAAGCACAAGGTATTAACTCTGTCGGTTTAAAGCGTCGTGGTTTTGACAGTAAAGCGATTATGGAGATAAAACGTGCCTATAAAATACTTTGCCGTGAAGGTAATACGCTTGATGCGGCAAAACTTAAAATAGCAGAAAAACTAGCAGAGTGCCCTGAGTTACAGGTTCTCTATGATTTTATCTGTGAAGATAGTCGCGGCATTGTCCGCTAAGCCGTTTTGTGCTTTACTTTTATATTTAAAACAGGCTCATTAGAGCCTTTTTTTTTCAGAGCGAATTGAAATATGAATAAACCATTAACCATTGGTTTAATTGCCGGTGAAGCGTCAGGTGATATATTAGGCGAAGGTTTAATTAAAGCATTAAAAGTGCATTATCCCGATGCTGTTTTTGAAGGTATCGCCGGGCCAAAAATGATTGCCCAGGGCTGCACAGCATTGCATCCACTGGAAGCCTTGTCGGTAATGGGCTTTGTTGAAGTACTGGGTAAACTGCGCAGTATTTTACGTATTCGCAAATCGATTATCGAACATTTTATTAATAACCCACCGGATATTTTTATCGGCATTGATGCACCTGACTTTAACCTCACGGTTGAGCTGAAATTAAAACAGCAGCAGATTAAGACCATCCATTATGTGAGCCC
>JBATHQ010000045.1:0-3084 GCA_049667005.1 Psychromonas sp. | reverse complement strand
CAGCGTGATCAGTGACACCTTAATGCCTTTATCTATTAAACGAATGATAGCATCCGCAATAATTGCCCGGATTGAACCAAAACAGATGATTTTCACCTCTCCGCTAAAATCAACTTGTCCCCAATGTAGCCCATAATCAAACTGTTGTAGTTTGCGCAGGCGCTTTTCCAGTTGCTGCTGTTGCATATTCGCCAGGGCACTGGGCAGTCCCTGCTCATTATGGGTGAGGCCATCGGCGGTGTACATGCCATTGACCATGCCGGGAATAGACATAGGAGAGATGCCTGTTTGTGTATTTAGATAGCGTTGATAATTTTCATCAGGCTGCGCAGTTTCACGCTCAGCCCTGCCTTCAAAAAAGCGTGGTTTTTCCGCAACCACCATAGAATGCCCGATAAATTGATCCGATAACATAATGACCGGACATTGTAATTGTTCCGCCAAATAAACCGACCAGCCACAGGCAAAAGCACAATCAGAGATAGCAATTGGCGCTGTAACAATATGCGGCGCATCACCATGTATTCCAAAAAGTGCCAGATTCAAATCGCTTTGCTCTGATTTTGTCGGGATACCGGTAGAAGGGCCACCACGATTGACATCAACCACCAGCACAGGTATTTCACTGGCGATCGCAAGGCCTAACCCTTCCGACATTAACGATAATCCGGGTCCCGATGTCGCTGTCATCGACGGCACGCCGCCATAGGAAGCACCAATAATCATACTGATTGAAGCCAGTTCATCTTCGGCTTGTACCAGCGTCCCGCCGACTTTATTTAAGTTAACCGCCAACCACTCCAGCAGATCCGTTGCCGGGGTTATGGGGTAAGCTGCGACAAAACGAATGCCAGCGGTTAAAGCACCCAGGCCAATTAATTGATTGCCGGTGTATAACCAATCGTTTTTTGTTGACCCGGGACTTTTAAGCAGCGTAGGTCGGACCAACGGTAATTGATATTGGTGACCTGCTTCAATACCAATAATTGCCGCGTCTATAAGCGCTTCCTGTTTGCCTTTAAACTGCTGTTTGGTTATTGTTTTTAAAAATGAAACAGGTAAGCCTAAGAGTTGTGCTAATAAACCCGTGGCGATCATATTGACACTCGTTTTCAGATCTTTAGCCAGTGCGGTCAAGGGTAATGCGCAAACTTGCGCGGTACTTCGAATAGCCTCAGGAATTTCATCCCCCTCTTCGCAAATTATCAGAGTCTCTTTATTAACTCTAAGCTCATCAATAAAGGGGGTGATAATTTGCCAATCCATCACCAGCATTAAATGAAAAAAATCATCTAGGCATTCAACATGCCGGTCAGAGAGGCGCAGCATAGCAGAAGATTCACCGCCTCTTATCTGCGGACCAAAACTCTTTTTAAGTAAACCATAAAAACCGACCTGCGCGGCGGTTTTCAGTAGCAGTTCTCCAGCCGCAATAGCACCGGAGCCGCCAGGGCCAGTGATAACCAGTGAAATATCCTGTGTTTCCATCATCTCACCGCCTTGTAATAGACTTAAGTTAATTTAACAACACGCGCAATATGTCCTGCTTGGATATTGCGGGAGTTGGTTATTTAAGAATAGCAGTGAGAAAAAGAAAAGCGTAATGGCAGGTAAAAAGACAATGCGGATTACAACTATCTGCGCGTTTAAAATCAACAATAACGGCATTGCTTAGAATCTAACACGCCAGCTAGTTGAATAGAGAGCTTGTAATGTTCCGGGCAGATTAATATGCCCGATAATTTACTTGTTTAGCAGGTACTTGATTCTGGTTTTGAGAATATCTTTGGCAATATGGTTTTTTCCGCCGCGCGGTACAATAATATCAGCGTGTTGCTTAGAAGGTTCAATAAACTGTAAAAACATCGGACGGACGGTTTTAGTGTATTGCGATATTACAGACTCCATCGTTCTGCCACGCTCTGACATATCCCGCACTAAACGGCGCATGAAACAGATATCGAGCGGTGTATCGATAAAAATACTGGCATCTATCTGTTCACGCAAAGCAGAATCGGTAAGCAATAAGATACCTTCTAAAATAATCACTTTTTTAGGGGTCATGGTCACAAATTGTTGCGTACGGGTATGCTCGGTATAACTGTAAACGGGGATATTAACGGCAGTGTTATTTTTTAGCATCTGCAGATGAGAACATAATAATTCATGTTCAAAGGCTTTAGGATGATCATAATTAGTTAACTTACGCACCTTTAACTCAAGATGACTTTGATCGCGATAATAGGAATCCTCGGAAATGATACCGATTTGATCAGTGCCCATCTCATCACACAGCTCCTGAAAAATAGTGTTTGCGATTAAACTTTTACCCGATGCAGAAGCACCCGCGATGGCAATGACAACACAATGTTTTGTATCCAACTTTTGAAAACCTCAAGCAAATAAATAGAAACAACAAATAAAGCGCTTATTTTATCGCAGTCGGGCAACAACACCAGCGAATATTAAGCAATCTTGCAAATTATACTTTTAGTAAATACAGTTCAATTCATTAAGTTGCTCGTTTGATAGATATACCCAAACCACTTTAATTTGAGAAACTACATATTAAGGTGGTTTGGGTAAATAGCGTTGACTACAGATGTGCTTGTATCGCTTCAACCAGATAAGCCAGACCATCCTGATCTTCCTGAGAGAAGCGGTTTTGTATCGGACTATCAATATCTAATACTAAAGCCGGCACACCTTGAATACTGATCGGCAGCACAATTTCAGACTGGCTGTTAGCGTCACAGGCAATATGACCTGCAAACTGATGTACGTCTGCCACTCTTTGTATTGTATTACTGGAAAAGGCTTTGCCGCATACGCCGCGATCTAAAGGGATGCGGATACAGGCTGGCAGCCCTTGAAAAGGCCCCAAGACCAATTGCTGATCCTTTAGCAAATAAAAACCGACCCAGTTAATATTGTCCAGATTCATGTTAAGCAATGCACTGAGATTAGCAAGGTTGGCGATTAAATCGCTTTCATCTGCAATTAATGCAACGGCTTGTTGAGTTAATAATTTATATTCTTGGAATGTCATTTGTTTTCATTATCAGTTTAGTTTCAATCAATTCA
>JBATHQ010000044.1:0-2916 GCA_049667005.1 Psychromonas sp. | reverse complement strand
GGGCATTCATTTTCAAGCCGCCATTAAAATAATCTTCACTCACCTGCCCCTGCAGCACCACTACATTATCAGTGACCAGAAGATCTTCATACTGATCCAGCAGATCCGCAAAAACAGTGATATCCATACGTGCAGTTCTATCGTCCAGCGTCATGATCCCCATCCGTTTGCCCGCTTTCGTGACCATCACGCGCATACTCAAAATCAATCCGGCTACGCGACTGTTTTGCCCGCGACGGTTAGCAACTAAGGTGCTCAATTTAAGGCAATGGAAAGCTCGCAGATCGTTTTCGTACTGATTAATCGGATGCCCGGTCAGATACAAGCCCAGGGTCTCTTTTTCACCCGCTAGCCACTGTTTTTCCGGCCATTTATCTACCGATGCAAATTTATTGGCAATCTCTTCGCTGTCTGTGGTCAATACGCCAAACAGATCACTTTGCCCGAAAGATTCCGCTTTTTTATGCTGCATTGCCGATTGCAGGGCATGCGGTAAGGTTTCCATTAAAGCAGCGCGGTGCGGACCGAGTTTATCAAGCGCACCGGCAAGAATAAGTTTTTCTAAAATACGTTTATTGCAGCGTTTAAGGTCAATACGATTACAGAAATCAAACAGATCGATGAATTTCCCACCCGCTTCCCGCGCTTCGATAATCGCGGCAACGGGTCCCTCGCCCACGCCCTTAACGGCACCGATACCATAAACAATACGTAGATCAGGATCGACATTAAATTTAAATAAACCTTCGTTAACGTCAGGCGGGCCAAGTGTTAATCCCATGCTCTGACACTCCGCCACCAAGGTGACGATCTTTTCAGTATTATCCATATCCGCCGACATCACGGCAGCCATAAAATAGGACGGATAGAAGGTTTTCATCCACAGCGTCTGATAAGACACTAGTGCATAGGCCGCTGAATGTGATTTGTTAAAACCGTAACCGGCGAACTTTTCAACCAAATCAAAGATCTTCATGGCTAATTCGCCATCAATGCCGTTATCGATTGCTCCCTGTTCAAAGGTGGCACGCTGCTTGGCCATCTCCTCCGGCTTTTTCTTACCCATAGCACGACGCAGCATATCCGCCCCGCCAAGGGTATAACCCGACAACACCTGCGCAATCTGCATCACCTGTTCCTGATAGAGAATAATGCCGTAGGTGGGTGAGAGGATCTCTTCTAATGATTCATGCTGCCAGGTTGCATCCGGATAAGAAACTTCCTCCCGACCATGCTTACGTTCGATAAAGTTATCTACCATTCCCGATTGTAAGGGGCCGGGGCGAAACAGCGCAACCAGAGCGATCATATCCTCGAAACAGTCAGGCTGTAAGCGGCGGATCAAATCCTTCATACCACGGGATTCCAACTGGAAGACCGCTGTCGTTTCATAACGTTTTAATAATTCAAAACAGGCCGGCTCGGTAAGAGCGATTTTTTCGATAAAGATAGGCTCTTCGCCGCGCATTTTTTTATGCGCGTTGGCCATATCCAGTGCCCACTGAATAATTGTCAGGGTACGTAACCCGAGGAAGTCGAATTTAACCAGACCGGCGGTTTCAACATCGTTTTTATCAAACTGGGTAACCGGGTTGTTGCCCTCTTCATCACAATAAAGCGGGGCAAAGTCCGTAATAGTGGTAGGTGAAATAACCACCCCACCAGCATGTTTACCGGCATTACGAATGGTTCCCTCAAGCGTGCGACACATATCAATTAATGCCCGCACATCTTCACTGCCGTCATAGCGTTCCTGTAAACGCGGCTCTTCTGCAAAGGCTTTAGTCAGTGTCATACCCGGCGTTGGGGGAATAAGTTTGGAAATGCCGTCAACAAACCCGTAGGGATGACCTAATACCCGGCCGACATCGCGGATCACCGCTTTCGCCGCCATTGTCCCGAAGGTAATAATCTGGGATACCGCATCACGCCCGTATAACTGGGCAACGTGATCAATAACCTCATCACGCCTGTCCATACAGAAATCGATATCAAAATCGGGCATAGAGACACGTTCTGGATTCAAAAATCGCTCGAACAGAAGATCCAGCTCAAGCGGATCCAGATCCGTTATCTTTAAAGCATAAGCCACCAAAGAGCCCGCACCTGAGCCACGGCCAGGTCCAACAGGAATATTGTTATCTTTACTCCATTGGATAAACTCCATTACGATCAGGAAGTAACCCGGAAATCCCATGGTATTTATCACGTCCAACTCAATCTGCAGACGCTCATCATAGGGTTTACGAATTTCAGCAAATTCAGGAGAGTTTTTATCGAACAGAAACGCTAATCGCTCTTCCAACCCTTTCTGTGATGCTGCACAGAAAAAGTCATTGATTGACATATCGCCGGTAGGGAAGTCAGGCAGGAAATATTCCCCCAAGCGCAGGGTGACATTACAACGTTTGGCAATCTCAACACTGTTTTCCAATGCTTCAGGAATATCAGAAAACAGCTCGCACATCTCTTCCTGACTGCGAAGATACTGCTCATCACTGTAATATTTTTCACGGCGATCATCGCCCAACGCATAGCCCTGATTAATACAAACCCGGATTTCATGGGCGTCATAAAGGGATTTATCAGCAAACACCACTTCATTAGTGGCAACAACAGGGAGTTGGTATTTTTCAGCCCAATCCAAAGCATAATGCAGATAGGTTTCTTCATTGGGGCGGTTTGTGCGGAGCAACTCCATGTAGTAACGTTGGTCAAAGTGCTGTTGATAAAAATGGGTTATTTCGACAGCCAGTTCATAGTTACCTTTTAATAAAACTTTACCCAGATCCCCGTCTTTACCACCAGAAAGTAAAATAACCCCTTGATTATGTTACACTAACCAAGCTTGATCAATCACGGCCCGTCCTGCAACATGACCTCTCAGGTAAGCTTTAGAGATTAATTCCGTGACAT
>JBATHQ010000043.1:0-1964 GCA_049667005.1 Psychromonas sp. | reverse complement strand
ATCATCATCCATCGTCGATGTATCTTGACCATTGATCAGATAACGCCCGGTTGAGGGCTTATCCAGGCAGCCCAGAATATTCATCAAGGTCGATTTTCCCGAGCCGGATGCACCTACTATTGCGATCATTTCACCACGACACACTTTCAGGCTAACATTGTTAAGTACCGTTAGATCCTGATCTCCTGCACTGAAGGTTCGGCTTACCCCTTTGATCTCTAATAGAACTTCGCTCATACTCTAAAACTCCATAGGCCGTTGGCGATCACCTGATTGACGACTGGAAACTGAGGAAATATCAGCTGAAGACTCCCCGATAATAATCTCATCACCCTCTTCAAGACCGGACAGGATCTGCGCGTAAACACTGTTGTTGATCCCTACCTTAACGTCCCTATATTCTTCCCTCTCTCCTTTTTTTACTGCAACCTGATAACCATCAGGTTTCTCAACAAGCACCTGGGAAGGAACCAATAACGCATCTTTGGCCTTGTCCAGAATAATCGAAACCTGTGCCGTCATGCCGAATCGCAGTAGTTTGTCGGGGTTTTCAACATCAAACAAAGCGTTGTAATAAATTGCATCACTGTCCCCGATATTGAGCTCACTGTCATCACCCGTCATCAGTGTCGGTCCCGGTTCAATTGCACGGAGAACGCCAGTGTATTTCTGGTTCGGAGCACCAATAATAGAAAAATAAACCTCTTGCCCTGGCGTGACATGGATAACATCGGCCTCGGAAACCTGCGCTTTGATAGTCATGATGTTTAGCTGAGCGAGTTCAACAATAGTAGGGATCCCTTCCTTGTCGCTAAGCGTTTGTCCTTCCGCAACGGAGAGATAAACCACAGTGCCATCTATCGGTGCTGCAATCGTTGTATAGCCAAGATTCAGTTTGGCATCGTCAACACTGATAAGCGACTGTTCTTTCTGTGCTTTGATCTGTTCTAGTTCAGCTTCATAGACCATCAGAGCCGCTTCTGCAGTATCATATGAAGACTGCGAACTGGCGCCATCGGTAAGCATTTTCTTTTGCCGCTTAAACTCAGATCCCGCTTCACGGATTTGCGCTTGTTTTGCCCGATACTGAGCGTTAATACTATTAAGTGACGCCTGCGCCTCTTTGAGTGCATTTTGCTGGCTCAAACTGTCAATTTGGGCGATAAGATCCCCCTGTTTGATCTCATCACCCAGGTTGACTGCAATTTTGTTAATCTGTCCCGCAGCCTGAGAGCCAACATCAACCAGTTTATAGGGATATAAAACACCATTGGTTAAAACGACATTTTCGATATCTCCTTTTTTTACAAAATCGGTAGTGAAAACAGAGGCACCTTCCTCATCTCCAAAGAGGTAAAAGTTGACAGAGAAAGCGATTGCAAAAATAAACAATAGAAATACGAGAATATGCTTTAGTTTTTTATTCATGATCTGATCCGATTTATTATTGGCATAAAATAGATGCTTTAGTGAAAGCGACTATAAGCAGTATAAGATAAAAATATAGGCTAAAAATGAAGAATGAAAAAAATGTAACCAATTGTTTTTATTGGACATTAACAATTTAAAGATAAATTGTGTGGAAAATGTGTGGTATTAACCTGAGATCTGAATAGAGTTCTGCACTGCAATTACGTCATCATCGAGGTGTTTTAATCGAAGATCTCGATGAGATAAGGCTAATTTTAGCTAAATATCTATCTCATTCACTTTTAAAGTCGTAAATTTTCTTGAGCGATTAGCCGATGGCGCTCGGTTAGGGACATCTAGCAGTCTAAGCTTGAATGTAATTACTATACAATCATCATTCCCAAACTGAATTTTTATTCAACGGCCCTCTTTGATACAATCTCGCGATTGTTTTTAAAGGGGGATTAAATGAAATTACTGTATTGGTTAGATGAGTGGTCAACCCACTCACGTGAAGAGCAACAAGCGCAACTGCCGATGACCGGAAGCGACCT
>JBATHQ010000042.1:0-11946 GCA_049667005.1 Psychromonas sp. | reverse complement strand
ATTCCTGCTTTGTTCCGGTTTTGCATTTTGGTAGTTACCGTCCTCATCGGTACAGATACCGCCGTAACCGCAGTTACTGGCAGAGTCAGCTTCCCCACCATTGATATTGGATGACGTACTCCAGTTGGCATATACATTGCCGTTTTGCCAGGGGGAATAAACTACGCCGAGGTGACCATTTAAAAAGCCGTCCTCAAATGCGTAACTGCTGGCTGGAACGGTGCCGCTGCGGCCTTCTGAGGCGGCAATCGCGAGATCGTATTGGAAATAATCATAACGTAATCCGCCAAACACTTCCCAATCTGCATTAAGGGTAATGGTATCCATCAGGTATGCCGAGACGGTATTAAGCTGGTAATCGGTTTGTGCATCGAGCTTGGTAGCGGTGTTAGTGGTAAAATCGATATCATAAGCACCACCGGCAATAAGCTGAGCATAAGCGCTCGTCGCCCCAAGCACTTTTTCCTGTGCCAACTCAACACCGCTAATAATAGTATGACGCTGTCCGGCAATCTGTTGATCAATAATTAAGTTGGTCTGATTGCCCAGATATTTATTGTCCTGCCAACCGGCAAAAGTACGATCATCGCCATTGGATCTTTTGGTGGTCATAATATATTCGTTAGATGTTACACCGTACCGGCTTTTATTTTCCAGACGAACATTTTCATTGAGACTTTTATCAATGGTAATGGTCAGGGTATCTGCCTGGGAACGTTGAAAATCGAGATCTTCAATGCCAGGATAACCTTGCTCTGTATTGGGTTTTCCATCCACTAAATAGGTACCCACATCCGGAATATCATCAGATTGGTAATGATAATAATCTGCAGCGAGCTTTAAATCATCGCTCGCCTGATACACTGACGATAACAGTGCCCCCATTCTTTTTTCACCTGCAGGGTCGCGCTCAGGCACATCTTTTTCAGCGACAAGCAGGTTAGCCCGCACGGCAAGATCGTCATTAACCACTTTATTACCATCTATAGTATAGCGCTGGTAGTTGTCGGTACCCGCGCCAACGGATAGATTGACAAAGTCATCCTCTAAACTGGCTTTTTTGGTGACACTATTAACCGCTCCGCCCGTTGAGCCTCTCCCTGCAAATGTCGAGTTTGGCCCTTTACTGATTTCCAACTGTTCCAGTGCAAAAGTATCCCGAGAAATAAGGCCAGGTTCACGAAGACCATCGGTAAAGACATCACTGCGCGCTTCATAACCACGAATAATATAGCGATCGCCAAATGAATTCCCTCCCTCCCCGGTTCCCAGAGTGATACCAGGCTGAGCACTGAGAATATCTTTTAATTCAGTTTTACCTGAATCATCGATACTCTCTTTAGTTAATACCGTCATGGTCGCCGGTGTATCAGCAATATCTCGACTGCGTTTACTATCCGAGAGTTTTTTGGCTTTGTAAGGGACCCCCGACTCGGCATAGGGATTATCGTCAGCGGCGATTTGCGACTCTTCCACCACTAAAGAATCGAGATTAACCTCCTGCGCATTAACGTCGAAAATAAAGCCAGTCGAAATGGCCAATGCCAGAGAACTAACCAACGGACCAGGCTTCGAGCAATGACTCAGATTCACTTTTTTATTATGGCTAAACATTGATTCGGACATAAAAACTTCCTTTTAAATAGTATTTCAATCAAGCATGATTTAACTTGAAAACAATTGGGATGGTGATAGTTATTTCTGCAAGAGACTGCTCTTCCGGAAACGGTGGTAATGGCGATGCCTCTTTGAGCATTTTTTCTACGGCTCGGTCTAACCTGCTGTAACCAGAGCTTTTTTTGATGCTTATACCCTTAACCAAGCCGCTATTAAGCACGGTGAAACTGAGTAATACAGTGCCCTCCTGGCCTTTCTTGCGGGAATATATTGGATAACGTTTGTACTTCGCCAGCCTCGCGGCAATCACTGCGTAATATGTCTGCTTATTTCCAGTCGCTCCGCCTGAAGTTAGTGCATTGGCACTGCCTGTTGACGCCTTTAGGATCGCAGGGCTATTTTCTGCCTGCGGATTGGCCGAGGAATCGCCAGCAGCAGCGTCTGTTGTAACGAAGCTTGCTGGTGTTTTTTCAACATGCACTTTATCTATTTGCTTGGCAGGCACTTTTTTAACCACGATCTCCGCTTCCTGCTTGAGCACTATCTCCTGCTCGATCATCGGCCGTTTAATAGCTTCCTGAACAGGTTCAATAACGGACTCTTCAACAGTTTCTGTTTGTTCAATTTCTGCTACCTGCTCAACTTCTTGAAGCTGTGTCGCTGAGTTTTGTCGGGTCTCTGTTGCGCTGCCCAAGTCTCCGAGCATGCCCAGATCAACTTCAATTCCCAGATCTCCTTTACCGGTTGCAGATCCTGAATGGGTTGAATAGCTGATCAGCAATAGCCCAAGCAGATGGATCAGTACGGCGCCAATTAGCGCAATACTGTAATGACGAGCTGAAATCATACCGCTACCTATACTTTTATTTTTTGGGTGATCAGAGAGACGTGCAGCAAACCAGCCATCTTGATCCCGGTTAAAATCTCCTGCAGCCTTTCCACCTCAAGTTTTGCATCGACTTTTAGCAGAACATTAAAACGTTGCGGCTCTTTGGCCTGCGCAAAATAAACCAGTAAACTGTCTTTAAGTTCGGTAATCGGGATTGCCTGCCCTGCGATATACAGTTTGCCGTTCTCGGTCACCAATAGCTCAACCCGATTCTCTTGTTGTTTTTGCAAAGTCAACTCACTGATCGAATCAGGCAAACTAATCTTTTCCGGATCAGAGCGTTGAATCTGCCCCGCCACCATAAAAAAAATAAGCATCAGGAAAACCACATTGATTAAAGGGATCAAATTGTCATCACTCTGGTTTCGATTGTTTGTTTTTTCAGGTAACAGCATCAGTCCACCACTCCTGCAAAGGATACGTTTGTCGCACCGGATTTTTTAAAATTATCCAGCAGATTAATTAACGCCTGAGTTTTGCCATTTTTTTCCACCGCGATGGCAAAAACAGCTTCCGGTTTTGTTATAATCAGCTCAGTCAATGCATTGATATCGCTGCTCTGATAACGCTTACCCTGCACCGTAAATTGATCCCCGTCGCTATCTAAAATAACTGTAACGAACTCCAGTGAGGACTGTTGTGACTCAGTGCTGGCAGGCAGTTTGATTTGCCGCCATTGACTAAAACTGGAAGAAAGCATAAAAAACAACAACAGAATAAACACAACATCGATCAAAGGGGTCAGGCTAATGGCCTGCTTGCGCCTTGGCAAAGAGAGATCAAGCAGCATCTTGTTTCTCTTCATAAGACTCACAGTTATGCACTTCAGGCGGTTGTTGAGTAAATACTCGGGTGACACTGTTGTTTATACTGCTACTGATACGTTCCACTTTTCTATCCAGCCAGTTATAAGCAGCCACCACGGGAATAGCGACCGCGAGGCCAACGGCGGTAGTCAGCAACGCCTGCCAGATTCCGCCTGAAAGTACCGATGGATCGACCTGATTACCTGCGGCTTCCATTTTCTGAAAGGCACCGATCATGCCCAAAACAGTCCCCATTAATCCCAGTAACGGGCTGAGATTTGCAATCACTTCAAGCGGGCGGAGCAGATTACGCAACTTATTGACTTGTTCAGTCGCCTTACGGGTGAGTTCCTGTTTCAATAGCGTTAATGGCTGTTTATGGATAATGCCGCTCATCGCATTTTTTACCAATTGCGAAACCGGACGACCCGCATGCAAAGATTTCAGAGCCTTTTGCTGTTCACCCTGCCGCCAATAAGTTAACGCCAATTCAACATCACGGGTATTTTCTGCACTCAATGAAATGAACTGCCAAAGCTTAATAAGAATGATGCTTAACGCGACAATGGAAAAAGCGCCCAGTATCCACACCACGGGACCACCAATTTCAAGAAGATTAATAACAGGCTCAAGACTGCCGGAAAGGATACTGTCAAAAAATCCATTGACCGTTACATTCTCATTTATGGTGGTAATGGTTTCCTGTGGATGCACGGAAAGTTGATCTGTTTGTCCTATCGGATTATCCGCGACCAATGAACTGTTTGCTGACCGCTCAGAGGCAGCGTCCATGGCAACCGGTGTATTAATTAATGCTTCTACAACATCAGTCTGAGGATCAACCGCCCCCTCTAACGGAGTGCTGTGAACAGATTCTTCAACCATTTTAATCGATTCAGTAGCTACGCTAGTCAAAGTTTTACCTCCCAAATTAAGACAAAAAATAATAAGTTACAGATCAATCAGTAACAATTAACAATCAAATGATAATGGTTATCATTAGCATGTAGATAGGTTACGGATAATAAATTGATCCAAATCAAAATGCAAATGAATATCATTTAGATTTGAATCAAGAGGTTAAATATTAAGCAATTCAGATTAATAAGATGACAATAAGCAAATAAATCAGCGTGTTAGTGGATAAAAATAAACTTTCCGGTGACTGCGAAACTGTTGCGCTGGTTACCACGCGATGTTAAGCGCGCCCCAACCAGTAAAAATCACTGTCAGTAACAATCAGAGCAAACTGAGATGATCTATACTTCAAGTCACTTCGTACTGCTTAAAAATATTGAAAATAAATCGATCCGGTTCAATACCGCTAACATATCGTTATTTTTAACTGTTCGGCGCTTGGGATTAGCCGGATTAAGGAGCAAAAATGGGTGAACTCGCAGTTGATCTGGCAAGGTTTCAATTTGCCTTTACAGTTTCATTTCATATTATTTTTCCTGCTTTTACCATAGGTCTGGCGAGCTACCTTGCGGTGCTTGAAGGCCTCTACCTGAAAACCGGTCAGCACAAATATATTGAGCTTTATCAATATTGGATCAAAATTTTTGCGATCAGCTTCGGGATGGGCGTAGTAAGCGGCATTGTCATGAGCTACCAGTTTGGTACCAACTGGAGCGTTTTTGCCGATAAAACCGGGCCGGTATTAGGTCCTCTCATGGGTTACGAAGTGTTTTCAGCTTTTTTCCTTGAGGCCGGTTTTCTTGGCGTGATGTTATTCGGTATGAACCGGGTCGGCAAAAAGCTGCATTTTATGGCAACGGTTGTTGTCGCAATCGGCACGCTGTTTTCTGCCTTCTGGATCCTCTCCGTAAATAGCTGGATGCACACCCCGGCGGGGTACAGCATCAACGAAGTTGGGCAGTTTATTCCCGAAGACTGGTGGGCAGTGGTGTTCAACCCCTCTTTTCCCTATCGGTTAACGCATATGGTGCTTGCAGCCTTTTTGACCACCGCCTTTGTCGTCGGGGGCGTGGGCGCATACCACTTGCTGCGTTCTCAGCATAACCCTTTGGCACAGACCATGTTTTCAATGGCATTGTGGATGGCAGCGATTGTCACACCGATTCAAATAATTGTCGGCGATCTGCATGGTTTGAATACCCTTGAGCATCAACCGGCCAAAATAGCCGCGATGGAAGGACATTTTGAAACGCAGAAAGGCGCACCTTTGATTTTGTTCGGACTGCCGGATCAGGAAAATAAAGAGATCGATTTCAAAATTGCCATCCCGTACCTCGGCAGCCTGATTTTAACCCATGAATTGAACGGTGAGGTTAAAGGCTTGGATGCATTCCCGGAAGATGAGCAACCGCCGGTAGCTATTGTCTTCTGGAGTTTCCGGATCATGGTCGGATTAGGTTTTCTGATGCTGGCAGCAGGACTAGGTAGCTTGTGGTTACGGCGCAAACATGCGCTATTTAAAAGTATTTGGTTTCACCGTTTCTGCCTGGCAATGGCACCGTCAGGTTTTATCGCCCTACTCTGTGGCTGGGTAACAACAGAAGTCGGACGTCAACCTTTCACCGTTTACGGCCTATTGCGTACCGTTGATTCAATCTCGCCGGTGGATGCCGCAGCGGTCAGTGTGTCACTGGCAGCATTTGTAGTGGTTTACTTCACCGTATTTGGCGCCGGTTTCTTTTATATACTGCGCTTGATGCGTAAATCACCAAGCAAGTATGAACAGCCGATGGGGAAAGACATTCTCACATCGACCACCCATTCTAATTTATAGGAGGCTATATGGATTACGCATTAATTTGGTACATGCTGATCGCCATCGCCGTGTTTGCCTATGTTGCCCTTGATGGTTTTGATCTGGGGATCGGGATTTTGTTCCTGGGCGGTGATTCTGTCGAGGAGCGTGATTTAATGATGAACAGTGTCGCGCCGGTTTGGGATGGTAACGAAACCTGGCTGGTGTTAGGTGGCGGAGGATTATTCGCCGTGTTTCCCTTAGCATATGCTGTAGTGATGCCCGCTCTTTATGCGCCCTTAATGATGATGTTATTCGGACTCATTTTCCGCGGGGTCGCCTTTGAATATCGCTTTCGCACTCGGCGTGGTCAGTTTTTGTGGGACAGTTCCTTTTTTATAGGCTCACTGGTTGCGACCTTTACCCAAGGGGTGATTCTGGGCACGCTGCTGCAGGGTATCGATGTGGTTAACCGTCAGTATAGTGGTGGATGGTTTGACTGGTTAACGCCTTTTACCCTATTTTGTGGTTTGGTCACCATTACCGCCTATACACTGCTTGGCGCATGCTGGCTGTTGATTAAATTGCCGGCATCCTATCAGCATCGCTATTACGATACGGCAAAAAGGTGTGCAGTTGCTTTGGTGGTGTTGATCGCCATCCTGAGTATCTGGTTACCTTTATCCAACAGTGACATTGCTGCGCGCTGGTTTTCATTTCCGCAGGCTCTGCTGTTCCTGCTGATCCCGATTGGCTGCGGATATCTGGCGTATCTGTTATTTAAGGACCTGATCGAGCACCAACCTGTTAAGGCATACCTGGCTACTCTGGGGTTGTTTTTCCTGGCCGCTTTGGGGTTCGGGGTGAGTACCTACCCGTACATTGTGCCGCACAGCCTGACTTACGTAGAAGCTGCAGCGCCGGATAGCAGCCTGAAGTTTTTACTCGCCGGAACGGTGTTCCTATTGCCGCTGATTATTGCCTACACCGCTTACTCTTACTGGGTATTTCGTGGCAAGCTCAAAGAAGGTGAGGGGTATCACTAATGCTAAGACCAAGTATAAAACGCTGGCTGTGGTTTATCACTTT
Organism: Psychromonas sp.; assembly: GCA_049667005.1. GTDB lineage: Bacteria > Pseudomonadota > Gammaproteobacteria > Enterobacterales > Psychromonadaceae > Psychromonas. Next base: position 4,832 of record JBATHQ010000042.1, on the reverse strand, counting down.
ATGGGCGGCTGGCGTGGGAACCTTGTTGCTGATGGCCCTACTGATCCGTTTGCTGCTGCCGGGCATGTAACCGCTAGCAAACTATTGTGGGAAAGCAGAACAATCGGAGATCATTCATTGTCTGCTTAACTTAAATGAAGGGGATCAGGTTGAATTTGAACTGTCCCCCTATTTTTTCCGAGATTCTTCTACACCCGTTATTGCTGATTTAAACCTAGCTCTTTTTGCTTTTTTTTAGTCAATCCCAATGAGACAATACGATAAGACTGTTGCAGGTAATAGACCAGATCTTGATCTGTTTCTGCTGAGCTATCATGATGTTGTATCCACTTCATTCCACGAGAGGCAAAGTAAGGGGCGGGTTTATAACCCTCCAATTCACTCAAAAAGTAAAAATTCTGCTCTGATGTTTTAAATATAAAGGCAGGCTGATCATTTTTCCCCAATCCACCAATCGCAAAAACTTTGCCGCCTACTTTCCATACATGAGAGTTGTTCCATTGCATTACATACGTCGTCGCGGGCATTGCACGACACAGCGCATTAAATTCATCATAAGTCACACTACTATTCCTCCTTTGACCCGATAGAAGCAATTTCAACAGCATCAAAAGCAAGACCGGCGCTTTGCGCCCTGCTCTGTTACCTACATTTTTTACACCTGCACGAGATTATAATACTCACTCAAGCCAGCCAAAATATTGGTCATGGCAATGGATGAAAGAATCAACCCCATTACCCGGCTTATCACACTCGCGCCACCACTACCAACAAGGCGGTTAATAAAGCCGGCAAGCAGCATCAATACGTAAGCCACCACTAAAACCGATAGCATCGCCAATGCGGTTTGTACTTGCTCCCAGATACTGAATATTTTATTTTCGGTTAACAGTACAGCCGCCAGCATTGCCCCGGGGCTGGCAATTGAGGGAACTGCCAGCGGGAAAATGGCCGTTTCTTTATGGGACTTTTCTAACAGTTTTATCTCTTCATCTGGTTTGCTCTCGCCAAATATCATGGTTAGAGCAAATAGAAACAACACAATCCCGCCGGATATTTGAAATGCAGGAAGAGGAATCGCTAAGGCATTTAATATTATCTCGCCAACAATCATAAAAAATAACAAGACACTAGCCGACACAATCGCTGCAAGTAACGCAATACGCCGCTTGGTTTTTTGATTATATTTATTGGTTACTGCTATAAACACCGGCACAGTGCCAATCGGGTCTATAACAGCAAAAAAAGTGATAAAAACAGCTAAAAAATCTATCATTTATAATTTATTCCATAATGATGATGACTCAAAAACAAAACGCAACGTTTTGCAGCAAGAAGGGAGGCGTAACGGTAATGAGCGCGCGACAAGCACGCATTGTCACATAAATGTTATCGAGATCAAAAATTTAACATTTTAATTTGAAAATGAAAAGATGTATAAATACGATCAAAAAGAGACACTGGCTCGGAGTGATAAATAGATGCTAATAAATAAAATAAATATAATAAGCGTGGTCAGGTTAAATTTAACCTGACCACGGCAACTTATCGAACACTCAATCAGCGCTGAAACGCCGTAATAAACTCCCTGATACGCGTCGCATTGACGCCTCTGTCACCGCGCCCTATACGCGAGACACTGCGAATATCAATGCGGCTTTCGCCATCTGCGGCGGAGCTCACCACTACGACGATATCATCAACAAATCGATAAACCGGCGTTCGCGCCGTCGCTTCAAAACGCAGCTGTTCTGGATCTTGCGCAACAATCTCCCACCCCATCGATTTGCCCACACGTAACGCTTCAGAAAATGCCTTTGACGCAGACTTATTTGATAAAATGGGTGCAATATCCGGATACGCATCATTCTGTTGTGCGGTGATTTCCGGGCCACCATATAGCAAGCTATTTTTTGCACCGGCACGATTATCATCCAACACTCTAAATGCGGGCGGGTTACTGGTATCGGTTGTAATATCATGGATTGGTGGATAGCTTGCCGCTGGCTGAGTCTGCTCATAAATCATCGGTGTCAGTAAGCCCAAACCGAGTAGCGTTGTAATACCCGTCTTAACCATACCCGCACGATTTCGCGTTACAAGTTGAACGACCAATCCGAACGCTCCCACGCCGCTAAGAGTATAAGCGATAGGGTTCATATAAGTACGGATAAGACCAAAGCCGACAATCGGTTCCCATAAGCCCAAACGGGCACCTGAGATCATCACTCCGATGGCAAAAACTGCAACAATAGCGGCAACCAGCAAAACGCTTCCAAGACGGGAGGATCTGTTTCTCATTATTTATTTTCCTGTTTCATTTTGGCGCTACGCCATTTTATGGTTGTCTCACAGATGCAAATTATCAAATCTGCTGAGATTCGACTTTAAACAACTTGCTCTAAACCAAGCATGGTATTGCGGTAAACACTATCCCACATTAGCGCGTATTAATGCATCAATCCACCCTTTTAAATAAGCAATAAAAATATAATGGGGTCTGCTTAAATTAAATAATTAAATCAGGACTTTAAAAGTATCTGCAATATCAGTTGTGCATAGAGTTAAGCACCCTAACAGAGCGCGGACTACAACCTTTTTGGTGCACAGTGATTATTACCAAGCAAACAAATGACATAACTACATGTATTAATTATATTTTCCATTTTTGGCATGTTGCTTGCTGTGTATTTTCTAAAATAAAAATCGTCAACCCTTTGCGCTGCAGGTCATCGCTCGCCCGGTTTGGCTCAGACGCAATATCTGAGCACTTGTTGCCGCAATCTGTGCAAAAAATCTGAACACCAAATTAGTCTTCTTAAAAGGAAAAGGTACAACATGAATCTAAAATCCACCACTGAATACTTAAGTAAAGTTGAACTGTTTCGCGGTATTACAGGTAAGGATCTTGAGCTTTTTGCCGAACATGCTCAATTCCAAACACTACAGGCTGGGGACATCCTGTTCCGCACTCATGATCTTACTGACTCGCTTTATATTATTACATCGGGCAGTATTCAGTTGTTTGATGATCAGAACGATACTGAGCAGAGCCTTACGGTTTTTTCGAATAATGAGTTTATCGGTGAAACTATTCTAATATCCCCCGTGCACGAGCAGGGGCTCTGCGCCCGCCTATTGACTGATGTGAATTTGTTTCGCTTTGATCGCGACGCATTACACACTCTACTTAGTCAACGCGGTGATCTGGCGCTGAAAATCACGGCAACCATTTCGCAAATTATTATCCGCCGTATGGAGCACGCCAATAGCCGTTATGAAAATATAGCAGCGATTTACCGCGCTGGCGGTGAGCGGACTGAGCATGATCTATTGGGTGAAAAAGGAGTGCCGGAAACCGCCTACTATGGCATCCAAACTCTGCGCGCGCTGGAAAACTTTAACATCAGCGGCATCACTCTGAATTTTTATCCCGACTTTATCCGCGGCTTTGCCAAAGTCAAAAAAGCGGCCGCCATGGCCAACCATGAATTGGGGCATATTCCGGATAACATGATCGCGGCGATTTGCCAGGCATGTGATGAAATTGGTATGGGCATGCTGCATAATCATTTTATCGTTGATATGCTGCAGGGGGGAGCTGGTACATCTACTAATATGAATGCCAACGAAGTGATCGCCAATCGCACCTTGGAAATTTTGGGGTACAAACGCGGTGAATACAAATATTGCCACCCAAATAATCATATTAACCGCTCGCAATCAACCAACGACGCCTACCCCACGGCCATCAAGGTGGCATTAATGGACGCCAACGATAAGCTGTTAGCAGAAGTCAACAAACTGATCGCACTGATCGATGATAAGACATTTGAATTTGCCGATATTCTGAAAATGGGGCGCACCCAGTTGCAGGACGCTGTGCCTATGACACTGGGACAAAGCTTTAATGCTTATGCCACCAGCTTGCGTACTGAGGTTGAACGCCTGAAAACCTGCAGTATCCCTTTTCTTACGGTCAATATGGGTGGGACGGCCATTGGCACCGGGCTGAATGCTGAGCCACGTTACCGCGAGCGCGTCGTTCAACACCTCAGCAGAGTCACCGGACGAGATATAGTGCTCGCAGACGATCTAATCGAAGCAACCCATGATACCGGGTCTCTGGTAATGTACTCTTCTGCCCTCAAGCAGCTGGCGGTCAAGCTATCAAAAATCTGTAATGATCTACGTTTGCTCTCATCCGGACCACGAGCAGGGTTTAACGAGATAAACTTACCACCAATGCAGCCGGGATCTTCAATTATGCCGGGTAAAGTGAATCCAGTTATCCCAGAGGTCGTCAACCAGATCGCTTTCAAGGTGATCGGCAATGATTTGACCATTACCCTTGGCGCTGAAGCAGGACAACTCGAGCTCAATGTTATGGAACCGGTAATGGTGGAAAGCCTGTTTGAGTCTATCGAAATCCTTAAGCGCGGAATGGATACCCTGGGTAGTCGCTGCATTGCCGGGATCACCGCTAATGAAGCAGTCTGTGCCGCCAACGTTAAAAATTCAATCGGTATTGTAACAGCACTTAATCCGCATCTCGGCTACGAAATCTGTACAGCCCTGGCTAAAGAAGCACTGGCGAATGACCGCAGTGTTTATGATTTAGTGCTCGAACAGCAGTTACTATCTAAAGAGCAGCTTGATGATGTGCTGGCACCGGAAAATATGGTGCGTTAACTATCTTAACGATGGCCAGCTAATAGCGCAAAGGCACTACAAGGAGCAACGGAGGTTAGTTGTTAGTTGTTAGTTGTTAGTTGTCAGTTGTCAGTTGTTAGTGCGCTTGAAAGTGCAGTGGGAGTCCCCCTCCCCTGCAC
>JBATHQ010000041.1:0-12747 GCA_049667005.1 Psychromonas sp. | reverse complement strand
GCCCGAAGGGTTCGGCTAAAAGCGTTTTACTCTTTGTTGCGAGGAATTTACTTAGAATGACTAAGCTACACACCTCGCGTCGTGATTAAAACGCTTTTATCTCGAACAAAAATTAACCGCGAAAGGTAAACAGGCCCTAAAGATAAAATTATAATTACGCTACAAAAATCAGTAAATTTTCAGCATAATCGAAATACAGATATTAATAGCCCTTACCTTCCCCCAATATAGGCAATTTTATGAAACAGAAAATATTGCAAGAGATGCGTGTTTTAGCCACTATCGATGTACAAACAGAAACGCAACGTCGTATCGACTTTATCAAAACTAAATTACAACAAGCTTATTGCCATACTCTTGTATTGGGCATTAGCGGTGGCGTTGATTCCAGTACCGCAGGACGTTTGTGCCAACTTGCGGTTGAGCAATTAAATCAGTCTGAAAATAGCGACAAATACCAATTTATTGCAGTGCGTCTTCCTTATGCGGTTCAAAAAGACGAAGATGAAGCACAATTAGCTTTACAGTTTATTAAGCCTTCGCATGTTATCACCGTGAATATTCAAAATGGCGCTGACGGCATTCATGAAAGTACACTCAACGCAGTTCAGCAAAGCACCATAAATCTTTCTGAAGCCACCAATATCGACTTTGTTAAGGGCAATGTGAAAGCGCGGATGCGCATGATTGCACAATATGAGATTGCCGGGTTAACAGGCGGTTTAGTTGTTGGTACCGATCACAGTGCTGAGAATATTACCGGCTTTTACACTAAACATGGCGACGGGGCTTGTGACTTAGCGCCTTTATTCGGGTTGAACAAACGTCAGGTTCGCGCATTAGCCAGACACCTTGGTGCACCGCTGTTACTGATCGAAAAGGCCCCTACTGCCGATCTCGAAGAAAATAACCCACAACTCCAAGATGAACATGCACTGGGCATGACCTATGATCAAATTGATGATTTCTTAGAAGGTAAAGTCGTTGCCCAGGAAATTGAAGACAAACTGATTGCCATCTATTTACGCACCCAACATAAGCGTTTACCTACCCCAACAATTTACGATTATGAAATCTAAGAACCTTAATAGATGAGTCAAGTAGAAAAATTGGATGGTTGCATAATTATCCTGTTTTTCTACTTATTTATTAATCTGGATCAGTCAAAAAACTAGCCAGAAGCAACCTGATAATGGTAAATTTACTATTCGGTTACTCATTAGCCGGGTACTCTTTATTATTTAACCGTTTAACATAAAGGATTAATGGAACATGAAAAAAGTTGGTTTAGTTGGTTGGCGCGGTATGGTTGGTTCTGTGCTTATGCAAAGAATGCGTGATGAAAATGATTTTGCAACGATTGAACCTGTATTTTTCACCACCTCTCAAGTTGGTCTTTCAGCACCTGAAATTGGTAAACCGACCGATACATTAAAAGACGCCTTTGCCATTGATGAACTTGCTAAAATGGATATCGTTATTACCTGCCAAGGTGGTGATTATACCAATGAAGTTTATCCAAAACTACGCGCTACAGGCTGGGATGGTTACTGGATTGATGCGGCTTCTTCACTGCGTATGAAAGATGACAGCATTATCATATTAGATCCGGTAAATAAAGATGTTATCAAACAAGGCATTGCCGATGGCGTAAAAACCTTTGTCGGCGGTAACTGTACCGTTTCATTATTATTAATGGCATTAGGCGGTCTATTTGAACAAGACCTTATCGAGTGGGTAACCCCGCATACCTATCAGGCAGCTTCGGGTGCCGGCGCGCGAAATATGCGTGAACTAATCAGTCAAATGGGCTCTATCCATTCGACTGTTGCTGATAAACTGGCAGATCCTGCATCGGCAATTTTAGAAATTGACCAGCAAGTTGCTGAACATATTCGTAGCGATGCTTTACCAACGCAGCAGTTTGGCGCACCTTTAGCGGGCAGTTTAATTCCTTGGATTGATGTGCCGATGCCTTCAGGTCAAAGTAAAGAAGAGTGGAAAGCGCAGGTCGAAGCCAATAAAATTTTAGGCAGAAGTGATAAACAAGTCCCCATTGATGGCTTATGCGTCCGTATTGGTGCAATGCGCTGTCATAGTCAGGCAATCACGATGAAACTGAAAAAAGACATTTCAGTTGCCGAAATTGAACGTATTTTAGCGGCGCATAATGACTGGGTTAAAGTGATTCCGAATGAACGCGATATTACGATAAAAGAGCTTTCCCCCGCTAAAGTAACTGGTACATTGAGTATTCCTGTTGGTCGTATTCGAAAATTAGCAATGGGACCTGAATATGTCAGTGCGTTTACTGTTGGTGATCAACTATTATGGGGCGCCGCAGAACCACTTCGCCGCATGTTAAATATCCTGCAGGAAGCATAATATTTAATGCGATAAAGATATTTAGCGCTATAAAACAAAAAAGGCTTCTTATTAGAAGCCTTTTTTAATGGATTAATAAACACAATCAACAGCTATTAATTACTCATCTTTTGGACTACGGGATAACAGATCCATCGCGGCCTGCTTAACGCCTTTACCCTGATATAAGACATAATATATTTGCTCACAAATAGGCATCTCAATGCCGACCCGGTGTGACAAATTAAAAACCTCTTCCGTGTTTCTATAACCTTCCACTACCTCGCCTATTTCAATTTGCGCTTCCTCAATCCCTTTGCCCTGCCCCACAGCGAGCCCAAAACGGCGATTACGAGATTGATTATCGGTGCAGGTTAACACCAGATCGCCAAGACCTGCCATGCCCATGAACGATGACTCTTTAGCCCCCAGCGCTACACCTAAACGGGTTAGCTCTGCTAAGCCGCGCGTAATCAATGCGGTACGGGCATTGGCACCAAAACCTAGACCATCAGCAAGTCCCGCACCTATTGCGATAACATTTTTAACTGCACCACCTAACTGCACAGCGGTAAAATCATCGGAAATATAGGTTCTAAAATTGCGATTATTATGAAATAGGTCAGCAATATATTGGGTAAACTCGCTTTCAGAACCGGCGACCGCTACTGCCGTAGGCATCCCCTTGGCCACTTCCATAGCAAAAGTCGGCCCAGAGATAACCGCTAAAGGATACCCCTCGCCCAATACTTCTCTTGCCACTTCTTCCAATAAACGTCCGGTTTTAGCTTCTAACCCTTTGGTCGCCCAGGCGATTCGGTGCTGCGCGGTCAGAAATGGTTTTATCTGTTGTAAAACCAGTGCAAATACATGGCTTGGCACCACCAGCAGAATATTGCGGGTTGCACCTAAACAAGTTGCTAAATCGACTTCCGGGGTTAACAGTTCCGGAAAGCTGATATTGGGCAAAAACGCTTTGTTTTCGCGGTCAGACTGTAACCGTTGAATATGATCTGCTTCATGTCCCCAAAGCAAGGTGGGGTGACCGTTTCGTGCCAAAGATACAGCAAGGGCGGAGCCATATGACCCCGCCCCCAAGACTGTAATGGCTGTTTTATCTGCCATTGTAATACCTATTCTTATACATTGATTAAGAATCTAATTTAGCTGCTTCTGCCTGCTTTTTTAATACCGCTTGTTGAAATAAAGCATCAAAGTTAACCGGTGCAAGATTCAGCTGCGGAAAAGTGCCACGGGTAACAAGGCTGGATACTGCTTCACGTGCATAAGGGAATAAAATATTAGGACAGAATGCATTCAAGCAGTGCGCCATTTGCTCGCCTTCTAAATTGCCCACTGAGAAAATACCCGCTTGTTGTACTTCACATAAAAAGGCGATCTCTTCACCTACTTTTGCTGTCGTTGTTAAACTCAAAACAACTTCATATACATTTTCTTCTAGTTTCTTACTTTTTGTATCAATGTCCATTGACACTGCAGGCGCCCACTCTTTTTTGAAAATTGTCGGTGACGTCGGACATTCAAAAGAGATGTCTTTTACATATATGCGTTGGATACTAAATTCAATTTGCTGTGGTTGAGCTTGTTGTTCTGACATAATAATCCCTTAAATTTATCTTATTTTAATATTAATAGTTTTAGCGTTAACTTTTTGAGTTTTAAGATCCGCCGGATTTATTATCTACTTAATAATTTATCCAGCTTACCATTACCCTCAAGTGCATAAAGTTCATCGCACCCTCCCGTAGGATGATCATTAATTAACAGCTGAGGAACGGTTCTTCCTCCCGTCAACGCGACCATTTTAGAACGCGCTTCATGCTCTGAAACATCAATCTCGGTGTAAGTAACGTTTTTCTGATCTAATAATTTTTTCGCGCGGATACAATAGGGGCACCAGGGCGTAGTATAAATAATCACAGTTGCCATAAATTACTTCTTAGTTGTTGGTAAGCTTGCAGCAGCCCAACCGCTCATGCCTGCTGATAAATTGCTTACTTGGCCGAAACCGGCTTTTACCAATTTACCTGCGGCGCCTGAAGAACGATCACCTGATGCACATACCACTATAATGGGGCTATCTTTATGTTTTTCAATCTCAGTAAAAGCGCCTTTGTCAATTTGTGACACAGGTATGTTTTTTGCGTTCACAATATGGCCTTTCTTGAATTCATCAGCCGAGCGGACATCAACAATAATTGCATTTTGCTTATTGATCATCATGATCGCATCTTGTGCTGCGACACTTTTTACACCCGAGATTTTACTCTTAACAAGGCTTTGTACTAACATGGCGGCGATAGCGACCCATGCGACAGACAGGATTGGTTCACTGGAAAAAAAATCTATATATTCTTGCATAAGTTACGTTCATCTTCTGTTGTGGGAAATTGGCAGGATTATACCCTGTGAAATGAATAAGATCAGCCAAAGTATTATTCAGAAACTTATAAAGTAAGTAAATTGCGTAATTTTTGCGCCGTATTGGGCGATAGACAGGCTTTTTCAGTGACAATAGCAATCAATGTTGTAAAATCAACCACTCTGTAATTAGGTTAATGATTTTTGCAGCAGCGCAATGAGTAACAATACCAAAGTAACTTGGAAATGAAGCAACCGCCATTTTCAGGAAATTTTGGTATTTATGCCCAAGTTAATCCAATACGCAATAATCAGCATATTGAGGTAGCTTGGGTGGTTACATATTTTATACATCAATATTAAAGAGGCTCTACATGACTATTGCTAAAAAACCACTTGTTTTATTAATTATGGATGGATGGGGATACCGCCCTAATATGCCTGATAACGCTGTTGCGAATGCAAATACGCCAGTACTCGATCAACTTTGTAAAGATTACGCAAACGATCTGATTTCAGCATCTGGAATGGATGTTGGTTTACCAGATGGTCAAATGGGTAACTCCGAAGTTGGCCATACCAATATCGGTGCAGGCCGTACGGTTTACCAGAACTTAACCAAAGTGACTAAAGCTATTCTTGATGGTGATTTTTTTAGCAATGAAAACTTTGTTAAAGCCGTTGATCAAGCTGTTGCAGCCGGTAAAGCGGTGCATATTATGGGACTTGCTTCTCCTGGTGGCGTACATAGTCACGACGAACATATTGTTGCAGCTATCGAATTGGCGGCAAAACGTGGTGCTAAAGAGATTCTGGTACATGCATTCCTGGATGGACGTGATACACCACCAAGAAGTGCAGCAAGCACGCTGGCGTTGTATGAAGAAAAATATGCACAACTTGGTGTTGGTCGTACTGCAACATTAGTTGGCCGTTATTACGCAATGGACCGAGATAACCGTTGGGAGCGTGTAGAAGAAGCTTATAACCTGTTAACTCAAGCAACAGCGCAATACACAGCAGACACAGCATTAGCCGGTCTAGAAAATGCTTATGCTCGCGATGAAAATGATGAATTCGTTAAAGCGACGATTATTGGTGCAAAAGCGCCTATTCAAGATGGTGACGCGGTTTTATTCATGAACTTCCGTGCAGACCGTGCTCGCGAATTAACTTATACCTTTACGGATCCAAACTTTAGCGGTTTCCAACGTGTTACAACACCTGCTGTGCACTTTGTAACTCTAACTGAATTTGCTGATGACATTACTGCGCCAGCTGCGTTTGCAAGTGACGAATTAACGAATACCTTAGGTGAATGGTTAGCCGATCACAATAAAACCCAGTTGCGAATTTCAGAAACAGAAAAATATGCACACGTCACTTTCTTCTTTAACGGCGGCGTTGAATCTGAATTTAAAGGTGAAGATCGTATTTTAATTAAATCTCCGGCAGTTGCTACCTATGATATGCAACCGGAAATGAGCTCAGTAGAGTTGACTGAAAAATTAGTCGGCGCGATCAAGAGTGCAAAATACGATGTGATTATCTGTAACTACCCTAACGGCGATATGGTTGGTCATACCGGTGTTTATGAAGCGGCAGTTAAAGCTTGTGAAGCGGTTGATGCCTGTGTCGGTCAAGTTGTAGCTGCATTAAAAGAAGTTGGCGGAGAATGTTTGATTACCGCCGATCATGGTAATGCCGAGCAGATGATTGATCCTGAAACCGGTGGCGTTCACACTGCACATACAAGTTTACCAGTGCCATTCATTTATGTCGGCCGCAAAGCTGAGATGGCTTCAGGCGGACGTTTATGTGACATCGCACCGACCATGTTAAAATTAATGGATATGGAAATCCCTGCAGAAATGACTGGTAAACCACTTATCACATTAAAATAGGCTGATCTGCTATCAACAGCCCAGTATTTAGTTATTTTACTCAACATCCGCTAACAAAGTTGGTAAAGTTTCTAAATACTGATGCATCTTAAATAAGTGTGGAATACTGATGACCAGCGCTAATCTTATCTCCCGGAAAAATACCCCAGCAATGTTAGCTAGCTACTTGTTTTTATTTTTTATCTTTACGCTTTCAATACCAACAAGTTTTGCTGCAAATGATCTTTCAAAAATTCAACAGCAAATAGAAGCAAGTAAAAATAATAAAAACAAACAGACCCAAAAAAGTGAATTATTAGCAGAGCTTGTTGCTAATTCTGAAAAAGAGGCTGCTGTCGCAACATTGCAGGCTCAAGAAACAAAACAGGCTATCGAAGAAGAAGACAAACGTCTCAAAGAATTAATCCAACAAACCACAACGCTTGAAGAAGATAAAATAAACCAACAAAAAATTCTTGAGCAGCAATTAGTAAGCGCCTACATGGCGGGGAAAAATGATTTGATTAAGCTGATATTAAATCAAGAAGATATCAGCAAAATAGTCCGCGCAAAAGGTTATTATCAATACCTCAATGACGCGCGTTTAGAAAGTATTAGAACCCTTTCCGAAACACAGCAGCAGTTAGAAACAAACAAATCAGAACAAGCTAAGGCTCTGCTCGCGTTAGAAGGGCTGTACGCACAACAAAAAGCAACAGAAAAAGAGCTTATCAAGCAGGGTGAGCAGCGGAGCAAAGCACTGCGGGAATTGAAACAGGATTTAAGTTATCAGAATGCACTCCTTGACCAACTCGGTGATGAACAAAAACGCCTCGCAGAAAAACTTAAAAAAGAGAAAGAAGCAAGGCAAGAGCGAGAATTGGCCGCGGCGAAAGAGAGAGCACGTCAAAAACTAGAAGTAAAATCTGCAGAAAAAACCTATTCCAGTATTTCCAAACAAAGAGGTCAATTAAACTGGCCAATTAAAGGAGACGTTTTATCTACTTTCGGCAGTCAGCGTAGTAGCCAGGTGAAATGGAAAGGGATCACTATTGATGCGAATGAAGGTGAAAAAGTACGTGCAGTCTCAAGCGGACGGGTTTTATTTGCCGGATATTTCAAAGGTTACGGTATGGTAATCGCATTAGATCATAGTGATGATTACATCAGCCTGTATGGTTATAACCAGACCCTGTTACAAAAAACCGGCGACATTATTTTACAGGGTGATGCGATAGCCCTTGCTGGACACAGTGGCGGGCAAGATATAAATAGCCTGTATTTTGAATTAAGCTACAAAGGTACTGCTCAGGATCCTCTGTTATGGCTTAAGAAAAAATAAACCGGCAGCGCCAAATCAACATATTTTTACAATAATAAAATCCATCACGGAATGGAAAAATAATTACAACAGGCTATAGCTGATAAACAATCTCAAAGCCTTCGATTAAAACACAATAAAAAGAGTCTTAATATGCGCTTATCTGTATTTTTACCTGAACAATCAACACAACTATTAATTGATCTGCGAAAACTCTATCAGGGTTACTTTGCACCTGAAGATCTCACCGATGAGGCACTACAAGCGTTAATTGAAGATCAACAATCTCAACTGTTTGTCTCCTTATTTAACGCCCGTCATCTCGGTGCAGTAAAAGTGCAAACAACGGATCAGGAAGCGACATTAAGCTTATTATGTGTTCGTGATCTAACGCGTCGCCGCGGTGTCGCTAAAAATCTACTTGAACAAGTCGAAAAATTGTTAAAAGAGGAATGCATCGAAGTGGTTAAAATGAATTTAGATGAGTTTCCAGAACAAGAAAAACAGGGCGTAACGCTGTTTATGCAGGCATCCGGGTATTCATTGACAAAGGGTGTTTTCAGAAAAACACTATAAAACTTGCGCCGTTAATTTGCTTAAAGAATAATATTATTCTTTAAGCATCCCTGTATTATTGAGTTTTTCCCCTGTACCCTTGCCGCCTTAACTATTATAACCATCCCGACAAAGGACAAGATCATGCCTTGGATACAATTAAAATTAAATGCGACTGCAAAAAATGCGGAAGATATCGGTGAACTGTTAATGGAAACAGGCGCACTCTCAGCCACTTTTACCGATGCACATGACGTGCCTATTTTTGAGCCGGCACCGGGTGAAACACGCCTCTGGGGCGATACAGATATAACCGGTCTTTACGAAGCAGACATGGATATGCATGCCGTTATTGAGCAGTTAAAAAATAGCCCGTTGTTAAGTGATGATTTTTCTTACAAAATTGAACAGCTTGAAGATAAAGACTGGGAACGGGAATGGATGGATAAATTCCACCCGATGAAATTTGGTGAGCGTTTATGGATCTGTCCAAGCTGGAAACCTGTACCGGATGAGAATGCGATTAACGTGATGCTTGACCCGGGCCTTGCATTTGGCACAGGCACCCATCCAACCACAGCATTATGTCTGGCTTGGTTAGACGGACAGGATTTACAAGACAAAGTGGTTATCGATTTTGGTTGCGGATCCGGTATTTTAGCCATTGCCGCACTGAAATTGGGCGCGAAACGCGTGATCGGTATTGATATTGATCCGCAGGCGATTACGGCCAGTCGCGACAATGCCCAACGTAACAATGTTTCTGATCAGTTGGAGTTATATTTACCCGCAGATCTGCCTGCAGGTATTATTGCCGATGTATTAGTGGCAAATATTCTTGCTGGTCCGCTGCGTGAACTTTCCACCAGCATTGAAGCCCTAATCAAAGAAAATGGCTCACTGGCCTTATCGGGTATTTTGGAGCAGCAGGCTGATGAACTGATTGACGTTTATGGGCAATGGTTCAAGATGGATAAAGCGACGGTAAAAGAGGAATGGGCAAGACTCAGCGGTATAAAAAAATAATTTCCCACATGTAAATAGCCCCATCAACATAAAAAGGCGAGAGATTATTCTTTGTTTTTAAACATAAATAAAGGACAGTCGCAAGCCTTTCTCGTAAAAAAAACATAAATAATGATCGCCGACAAGCTCTTTGCAAAATTCAATGAGATCAAATTGATAAAAATTAAAATCGCTTAGTTTGCAAGCAAAATAATTGCAAAATGCTTAATAAATAGCCTTTATTCTCTTTGCAAAAATGCGTAAACTACGCGGCCTTAACCAAGAGAGATTGCTTATTTTATGCGCATTGGGCAGTATCAACTAGACAACAAAATCATTTTAGCACCCATGGCAGGGGTAACAGATCGCCCCTTCCGTGAACTTTGCAGAAAACAAGGCGCAGGTCTTGCCGTGTCAGAGATGCTGTCGTCGAATCCGCGTGTATGGAATAGTAAAAAATCTAAGTTAAGAATGGACTACCATGACGAAACTGGCATTCGATCTGTGCAAATTGCCGGATCAGAGCCTATAGCAATGGCCCTGGCAGCACAGTTAAGTGTGCAGCAAGGCGCTCAAATTGTTGATATTAATATGGGGTGTCCAGCCAAAAAGGTGAATAAGAAAAAAGCGGGCTCTGCATTGTTGCCCCACCCTGAACTTGTGCAAGCAATTTTAGAAAGTGTGGTTGATGCCGTTGACGTGCCTGTTACCTTAAAAATTCGCACAGGCTGGGATCCGGAAAATAGAAACGGTATTGAGATTGCTAAGATAGCAGAACAATCAGGTATCCAGGCACTTGCAGTGCATGGTCGTACGAGGCAATGTCTTTATAATGGGCTTGCTGAATACGAGACAATAAAAAAAATTAAACAAAATGTAACAATTCCTGTTATTGCTAATGGCGATATTACATCAGTAGAAAAAGCAAAATATGTGCTTGATTACACGGGTGCGGACGCCATTATGATTGGACGAGGAGCACAGGGTGCCCCTTGGATATTCAATGAAATTAATTACTATCTGACCACTGGTGAGCAACTTGCTCCTCTGGAGAAAGGTGTTATTGCCAATATCCTTCTTGATCATGTGCAGGCCTTACATCTTTTTTATGGGCCGGTAATGGGACCAAGAATTGCCAGAAAGCATGTTGGATGGTATTTAAAAGAGCAAGATCAGTTAAATCATTTTAAGCGACAATTCAATGCGATTGATTGTTCCTATGAGCAATTAAAAACATTAGAAACTTATTTAAATAATTAAAGAGTTAATAGCCATGTTTGAACAAAAGATTTCTTCAGAAGCACTTACAACGACAACTAGTATTCCTGCTACAGGGCAAATTACTCAACGACCACTTCGCGATTCAGTACGTCAAGCCGTGTCGGGTTATGTAGCACAACTTAATGGTCAAGATCCAACTGAATTATATGAGCTTGTTTTATCGGAAGTTGAAGCGCCATTATTAGATATTATTATGCAATATACACGTGGTAACCAGACTCGCGCAGCAACCATGCTAGGTATTAACCGTGGTACATTACGTAAAAAATTAAAAAAATATAACATGGGTTAAGCCCGTATTATATTTAATTGAAAAGCGACTTTTTAGTCGCTTTTTTTATGCCTTTAACAAACACAAAAAACATCCTCAAGCACTTATCCTCGCATTTTCAGACAAACTATCGCACAGGCAATTTCAAGCAGTTTGGAATATTCATGGTATTATCCGTTAACGATAATCTTCACTACATTTTTACAGCACAAGGAAATCTATGCTTTTATTACCCATTAACGAACAGTTAAAAAATTTGCAATCCTGGCAACAAAGTGTGTTCTGCATGGCGCTAGCCCAGCATAGTGTCTTACATTTCCACCTTTTTTCTGAAGCAATTAAAAGTGAGCATGGACAGACCATTGATAATCTCAATCAACTGTTTTGGGAAAAAATGACCCAGAAAGGTGCAAAAATAAATTTAACCATACAGCAAGATCGTTTTGAAGAGATCATTCCTGATGCGCGGGAATATGATTTTTACGGTGTTTACCCGGCGTTAGATCACTGTGTTATTTTGAGTTGTGCTTTCAATAGTTTTTTAACTGATTCGAAGGATGAAGCCCTCAACGCCAGCCAAACTGCTTTCGCAACCATCGCCAGTTTTATTGAATTACAAAGTGATGCTGAAGTAGATGAAAGCGCATTACTTGAGCACCCACTATGTCAATCTGAGTTAAGTTTTCAACAACTATTACTTGAAAAATTAGAAAATCAACGCAGTCCTGAGCTGATAAAATCTATTCGCCAATTTGTGCTCGACTTTGGTGCAACCAATTTAGGCATCGCCTATAATGATTAAATTCACCTTATATTTGTGATTTTTAACACATTAAGGAAAATAAATAGATATTTATCCAGCTTTTGCAAACAATAGCCTTTACATGGGCTGGCGACTTGCAATACATTGATAACGTGCTCAAACCTCTTGGAAATACAGATTTCAATTAGCCGACAAGTTACTAAATTAAAGCCATAAAGTTAAAATATAAGCATTTTATTCCGACCCAACGATAATGGCGTTAATGAACATTTCCAAGTGGCTTGATAATCGCCATTAGACTAATTCTAACTACCTATAAAAATGGAAAAACTAAGATGAATAAAACTCAACTTATTGCCGATATTGCAGATAAAGCAGACCTCACTAAAGTTCAAGCTAAAGCAGCGTTAGAACAAATTCTTGCCAGCGTAACAGACAGTTTAAAGAATGGTGAACCAGTGCAACTGATCGGATTTGGTACTTTTAAAGTCAATCACCGTGCTGCACGTACGGGCCGTAACCCTCAAACTGGTGCAGATATTCAAATCAAAGCGGCTAATGTGCCTGCTTTTGTTCCAGGTAAATCACTAAAAGAATCTGTTAACAAATAAATCTATTTAGCAGACAATAAAAAAGCACCTGATGGTGCTTTTTTATTTTGCCCGCCTTTTCATTTTCCCAATAGCACACCACCCCAACTAATCCCCAGATAACTTACTGATTGTCGTTAACCTAAATCCCTCCCTTTAAATAAGAATAGCTATCATTTAATCTGAAAATATGCACTCTATTTCCTAAATATCTTTAAAACCTATCTCAGATCAATAGTTGACTAAATCACTGTGGTATTTTCCGTTTCGTAATTAGAAATTAACATTTTTATAACCTTATTTAACATATGGTTATTATTTAACTTATCTAT
>JBATHQ010000040.1:0-1932 GCA_049667005.1 Psychromonas sp. | reverse complement strand
CAGGCAGGTTTGCGTCCTGGTAATGCAGGCGTAATAAACGATGGGCAATGCCATGGAAAGTGCCGATCCACATGCCGCCGATATGATGCGGGCAAATATCGGCAATACGCCCACGCATCTCTTTAGCCGCCTTGTTAGTAAAGGTCACGGCCAAAATGCCGAATGTTGGAATGTTTTCTACCTGCATCAACCATGCGATACGATGCGTTAACACGCGTGTTTTGCCACTTCCCGCACCGGCCAGCACTAGCATATTTTGCTCTGGTGCGGAAACAGCAGCACGCTGGTGATCGTTTAAACCATCAAGTAAGTAAGAAACATCCATAACAAAAACCTGTTTATTTATTCAGTAATAATGAAATTATAGCAGTTTATATAATTGATCTAAACGGCTGATTTCAACCGTGGGTAATAACATTGCACCACTTAGGGATTGTTTATTGGGATTAAACCAGACAGCCTGCGCGCCGTTGTTTTGCGCGCCGTAAACATCACTGATTAAGTGATCGCCAACATGGAGAATATCGCTGACTTCAATGTTTAGGCGCCGGGCTGCTTCAATAAACAGATCAGCTTCCGGTTTGGATTTAAAACCATTTCCTGCCTTTAAAATAAACTTAAATTTATCATCCAGTTGAATTTTAAATTCATCTACATTGCCATTGGTTATAGCAATCACAGGGAAAGTTTCCGCTAACTTATCCAATAACTGTAAGCTTTCCTGTGGTACCACAAAATCACTGCGCAGTTTGATAAATTCAGTAAAAGCATGTCGGGCATACTTAATCGCCTTAAACTCCGGAATCCCATAAATAACCATGATCCGGGTTAAGGTTTGAATCCGCCATAAAGAAACATCGTGTTTGATCTCAGGAAATTCGGCCGCTTCAATATCTTTGTATAACGACCACTGGTGTGCTGTTAATTCTGCCAGTTCCGGATAGGTGCGATTAAGATGTTCAATAATGGATCTATCCGCTTTTTTGATCACCGGATGGTTGTCGTACAGGGTGTCATCAAGATCAAAACTGATCGCTTTAAATGGTCTAATGGCTCGGTAGTATTTCATAAAAATCTATCCTATTGTTACTTTTTACGCTTAGCTCGCGGGTGTGCCTGGTCATAAATTTTTGATAAATGCTGGAAATCAAGGTGCGTGTAGACCTGAGTTGTGGCTAAATCTGCATGCCCTAATAATGTTTGCACCGCACGTAAGTTACCACTTGCTTCAAGCATGTGGGTGGCGAATGAGTGACGTAATTTATGTGGGTTGATATGACCGGGTAAGGCTTGTTTTAATCCCCATTTTTCCATTCTGGTCTGGACATTACGCGCCGATATTCTCTTTTTTTGTTTAGAAACAAAGAGCGCTTTTTCACCGGGTTCACAAAATTCAGGACGTATCTTTAGCCAGCCTTTAAGTGTCACCACGGCTTTCTCTGTAATAGGCAACAAGCGTTGTTTACTGCCTTTACCCGTTACCATTATCTCTTTTGCCGATAACTTTACATCTTGTAAGTTAATGCCCACTAACTCACTGAGGCGTAATCCCGATGAATACATCAGCTCCATCATACACAGATCTCGAATACTGAGCGGATCTTTTTCGTCTATATCAAGCAACTGAAACATATCATCTACGGAGATATTTTTTGGCAGTGGTTTATCTAGTTTGGGTGCTGCTACACCTTTTGCCGGATTGTTGGTTAAAATATCAAACTGTACCAGATAGTCTAAAAAAGATCGTAATGCCGAAAGTTTAGTGGCTATCGAGCGTGCTTTAAGACCATTTTTATGCAAGTCTTTCACCATTAAGCGTACTATCTGGCTGTCTAACTCTGTCCAGCACTGTATTTTTTTTTCATTTAATAGGGCAACAAATTCAGCTAAGTTACGTTGGTAGTTGGTGATGGTAACTGGACTTAAACCACG
>JBATHQ010000039.1:0-1965 GCA_049667005.1 Psychromonas sp. | reverse complement strand
GTAACGGCATCAGAAATACTGACCATTTTACCGGTGCGAACGTGACGCATTTTCATGCCTTTTTCGTATTTCCCGGAGCAAACGCGCATAAAGGCGATTCTATCGCGGTGCTTAGGATCCATATTTGCCTGAATTTTGAAAACAAATCCGGAAAACTCAGATTCAGTCGGCTGCACAATACGCTCTTTAGTTTCACGAGATAATGGCATCGGAGCCCATTCAACAAGACCGTCTAAGAAATGATCTACACCAAAGTTACCTAGTGCAGTACCAAAGAAAACAGGCGTTAATTCCCCTTTAGAAAACATCTCGAAGTCAAACGCATGTGAAGCGCCAACCACTAACTCCAATTGTTCACGTAGATCCTGTATATGATTAGGCAGGATCTTATCAAGTTCAGGATTATCCAGCCCTTTAATAGTACGTACCGCTTGAATGGTATGCCCTTGACCAGATGAATATAATATCACCTCATCACGCAACAGATGGTAAACACCTTTAAACTCTTTACCCATACCGATTGGCCAAGTAATGGGGGCACAGGCGATATTTAAGATATCTTCAACTTCATCCATTAAATCAACCGGATCACGCGTTTCACGGTCACATTTATTCATGAAGGTGATAATCGGTGTATCACGCAGACGGGTTACTTCCATTAATTTAATGGTACGTTGCTCAACACCTTTTGCCGCGTCAATAACCATTAAACAGGAGTCAACGGCCGTTAAAGTACGGTAAGTATCTTCCGAGAAATCTTCATGTCCGGGAGTATCCAATAAATTAACCAGACAATTTTTATATGGGAACTGCATTACTGAAGTAGTAATAGAGATACCACGATCTTTTTCCATCTCCATCCAGTCAGATTTTGCATGTTGACCTGATTTTTTACCTTTCACTGTGCCGGCTTTCTGTAACGCGTTTCCGAATAATAGAACCTTTTCAGTGATAGTTGTTTTACCCGCATCCGGATGAGAGATGATTGCAAAAGTTCTTCTCTTTTTCACATTCTCAATAATGTCTTTGCTTGTCATTCTTTAGTATCTCTAATTTTGCGCACAGGGTTGCACACAATAATTTTGTTAAAAAGGGTTTATATACCCAAACTGTGTGAAGATGCATAATCTGCGTAGCTTGGGTATAAATAAATTTTCGCAACTATAACAAATTCATCACGCCATTTCATTGACTATAAAAATGAAAATTATTATTAATACCTGTTAATATAGGGACATCTAAGACGGGTTGAACTCACCCGCTTATATTAAAATTTGTAATAGACAATTATTTGTTAAATAAAATGGTGACCCATGAAATTATTAGTACGTAACCTTGCCACGGCAACCACTGAAGAAAAATTAAGAAGCTTATTTGAAGAACATGGCACGGTACAGTCTTGTAACTTAGTGCCGGATCAGAAAACCGGTATATCCAAAGGGTTTGGTTTTGTAGAGATGCCAAAAGTCGGTGAAGCAAAAGCGGCGATGAAAATATTAAACGGTTATAAACTGGCTGGTAATTTTATTCGTGTAAAAAAAGCGGAATCTAAAGCCCCGGCGACCGAAGAGACGCAAACAGTAAAACCCGCTAAAAAAGAGAAACCCATTAAAACGGCTAGCAAAGCAGAAGCAGAAGCTGCAGTAGAGATACAAAGCAACGAAAACAATGCCTTGAATATCTATGGTAAAATAAAACAATCAGATGATTGATTTTAGCCGGCTGTAATTGATAAAACCGTCATTGCTTTTAAAATCAATAGCAATGACGGCTGAAAAGCTCCTCTTATTGATGTCAAACTAACGTTTCACTACTGTTTTTTTAGTTGTGAAAAAAACCCAGTTACAAACTCATTGGCTAGTTGCGGCGTCGATCTGTAACGGTTGCAGATGGACAACTTCAACCGGAATATAACTCGGTCTGCGAGACACTCTCGGATAAGCAATTTCAATCAATTGTTCAGAT
>JBATHQ010000038.1:0-13411 GCA_049667005.1 Psychromonas sp. | reverse complement strand
CTTAACAAATCATTAACCTTTAAGTTTGCTAGACTTAAATCGATTGCCAAAGGGTGCGATGCAAGTGTTATGAATAAGGTCTAAATTACCAAAATAAAAGTGTGAGGTAGCGATTATGAAACTGCATATGGAAGAAAAATGTTATACCGATATCTGTTTACATGGTAAGTGGTTTCATCATGATCATGGTGGCACAAGTGCTTATATGCTCGGTTCTCGTGAAGTTTTTGAGTTTAATAAAATGCCGACAACAGATGAAGAGTTAGAAGCTTGTCTCGAGCCGATTGCAAGAAGTAAAATGTTTGCTTAGCAGCTTTTTCTTTACAGCAGATAAAAAACAACAATAACCGCCTGTTTTTTATCTGCTTAATTTGCTTATAAGGACTTTCTGCACATTAACATATAATTAACATTCACATTGTCCGTTATGCTAAATTTACCCTGCAGAGGGGAATATTCAACACCGCACAAATCTTCGCAGTGTAATGTTGTCTTATCAATGGCTGCTAATAACTGCGAAGGGCGAATAAATTTTTTATACTCATGCGTGCCCTTGGGTACCCATTTCAGTAAATGCTCTGCACCTATAATCATCAGCAAATAAGCTTTGACGGTTTTATTAATAGTCGAAAAATAAACCGTTCCCCCCGGTTTGACCAGATCGCAGCAGGCCTGAACGATAGAAGCGGGATCCGGAACGTGCTCTAACATCTCCATGCAGGTCACCAGATCAAACTGACCCGCGTGTTGTAAGGCAAACTGTTCCGCGGTTGCTTTTTGATACTGTACCTTTGTTTGTGTCTCTAAAGCATGTAATTGCGCGATTTGTAAAGAAGCATGAGCCATATCAATACCGGTCACATTGGCCCCTTGCTGCGCCATACTTTCAGCTAGAATACCGCCACCACAACCGACATCAACAACAGACTTGGAAAATAAACCATCAACCCCTTGCTCTATATAACGTAAACGCGTCGGATTCAGCATATGTAACGGTTTGAAGTCTCCCTCTAAATCCCACCATTGTTCAGCCATTGCTGAGAATTTTTCAATTTCTTTTGCATCGACATTATTTGCAGTTGTACTTTTATTGACTAGCATGCATTTTTACCCGATTTTTGTAGATGACGCATTATAACGACTAAAAAAGATAAAACAATTCAGCGAAGTAGAAGCTGATAGTTAGAATAAAGCCTATAAAATGGAGCCATATAGAACTGGCGGCCATACGCGGACACACAAAACGGGGACTGGTATTTAAAAACCAAACTAACAAAATTAATTGCAAATCGCCGTACTTTTATTGCATCAATATGAGGTGTATAGGATGGTTAAATATCTAAAATTAACCTCTTACAGAGCATTTAGGTAAATTTTTTTTTGTATGATAAAACAACACAAATGGGGTAATGCTGCCTATTTGTGCCATAGATTGATTCTCAGCGCTTATTAACTGAAAAATGCCGTTGAATTTATCTCTTCAGCAATAATGTGTGATAGAATGCTTAACTCACAAAAATTCAACCGATATACCAATAAAATAAGGACTTAGGCCTCTATGAGCGAATTTGCTTCAGACGTTTCTCCGATCAACATTGAAGATGAATTAAAGAACTCTTATCTTGAATATGCAATGAGCGTAATTGTCGGGCGTGCATTGCCTGACGTACGTGATGGTCTTAAACCTGTTCACCGCCGAGTTTTATTTGCGATGAATATTTTACGTAATGACTGGAATAAACCTTACAAAAAATCGGCGCGTATTGTCGGCGATGTTATCGGTAAATACCACCCACACGGTGATACAGCTGTATACGATACTATCGTTCGTATGGCACAGGATTTCTCTTTACGTTATATGCTGGTTGATGGCCAGGGTAACTTTGGTTCGGTCGATGGCGATAGCGCGGCGGCAATGCGTTATACGGAAATTCGTATGCAGAAACTTGCACATGAATTATTAGCTGACTTAGATAAAGAAACCGTGGATTTTGTGCCTAACTATGACGGCACTGAGTTGATCCCTGAAGTTATGCCGACCAAAATCCCCAACCTGTTAATCAACGGTTCATCGGGTATTGCTGTCGGTATGGCAACCAATATTCCCCCGCATAACCTGGGTGAAGTGATCGACGGTTGTTTAGCATTAATTAATAATGCCGATATTACTATTGATGAGCTGATCGAATTTATTCCGGGACCTGATTTCCCGACAGCGGCTATTATCAATGGCCGTAAAGGGATTGTTGAGGCTTACCACACCGGTCGCGGTAAAATAAAAGTGCGCGCGAAAGCGGATATCGAAGTTAATGAAAAAAGCGGTCGTGAAACGATTGTGGTGCATGAACTTCCATATCAGGTAAATAAAGCACGTTTAATTGAAAAAATTGCTGAATTTGTAAAAGATAAAAAAATAGAAGGGATCAGCGCGTTACGTGATGAGTCTGATAAAGACGGTATGCGCATGGTCGTTGAAGTTAAACGTGGCGAAGTGGGTGAGGTGGTTTTAAACAACCTTTACGCGCAGACGCAAATGCAGGTTACCTTCGGTATTAATGCCGTTGCCCTGGATCACGGTCAGCCAAAACTGTTTAACCTGAAAGAGATGCTCGAAGCGTTCATTTTACACCGTCGTGAAGTGGTTACCCGTCGTACTGTATTTGAACTGAAAAAAGCACGCGAACGAGCTCATATATTGGAAGGTCTGGCTATTTCATTGGCGAATATCGAACCGATTATTGAATTGATTCGCCATTCGGCAACGCCCGGCGAAGCTAAAATCGCGTTACAAGAACGTGGCTGGGATCTTGGCCATGTTGCTCCAATGCTTGAAGCTGCTGGTGTTGATGCTGCGCGTCCGGATGGTTTGGCGATTGAATTTGGTATTCGTGATAACCAGTACTACATGACCGAAGTGCAGGCGCAGGCGATTCTGGATTTACGTCTGCAAAAATTAACCGGTCTTGAGCATGAAAAAATATTAAGCGAATATAAAGAGCTGCTCGATATTATTTCCGCATTATTATTCATCTTAGAAAACCCTGCACGTTTGATGGAAGTTATTCGTGAAGAGTTAGAAGAGATCAAAGCTAACTTTGCTGACCCGCGCCGTACTGAAATCACCGCCAGTGAAAGCGATCTGTGCATGGAAGATTTAATCTCTGAAGAAGATGTCGTTGTGACACTTTCTCATGAAGGTTACGTTAAATATCAGCCATTAAGCGATTACGAAGCACAGCGTCGTGGTGGTAAAGGTAAAGCAGCCACTAAGATGAAAGATGAAGATTTCATTGAAAAACTGCTGGTGGCCAGTACCCATGATACGATTTTATGTTTCTCTACACGTGGCCGTTTATATTGGTTAAAAGTCTTCCAGTTGCCATTGGCTTCTCGTCAGGCTCGTGGTCGTCCTATTGTCAATATTTTACCGCTTGAAGAGGGTGAACGTATTACCGCTATTTTACCGGTACGTGAATATGCCGATGATAAATTTGTGTTTATGGCGACAGCAAACGGTACGGTCAAGAAAACCGCATTAAGTGCTTACAGTCGTCCACGTACAAGTGGTTTGATTGCGATTAATTTAAATGATGATAACGAGCTGATCGGTGTTGATATCACTGACGGTTCAAACGAAATCATGATTTTCTCTGATGCCGGTAAAGTGGTTCGCTTTAAAGAATCGGAAGAGACGCCTGCTGTTGATGAAGATGGTCAGCCGATATTAGATGAAAACGGTGAACAGGAGATCAAATTTAAAGGTGTCCGTCCAATGGGACGTACTGCTACGGGTGTGCGTGGTATTAAACTGAAAGACGGTGAAAAAGTCGTTTCTCTGATTGTACCGAACGAAACCGGTCATATCCTAACCACCACAGAAAACGGTTATGGTAAACGTACGCCACTTGCAGATTACGCATCTAAGAGCCGTGCTACTCAAGGGGTTATCTCAATCAAAGTGAGCGCTCGTAACGGTAAAGTAGTCGGTGCAGTGCAGGTTGATGAAAACGACGAAATCATGCTGATCTCCAATAAGGGCACCTTAGTACGTACCCGTGTGAGTGAAGTTTCAGTAGTAGGGCGTAATACCCAGGGTGTTACTTTAATCCGCACTGCAGAAGATGAAAAAATCGTGGCGCTGCAGCGTATTGACGAGATAAAAGATGTGCCAGTTTATGAGGATGACCACGAAGCAATCGCGAGTGATGATTCCGAGTCGACTGCTGAAACATCGGTTGATGACTCAACTGCTGATGACTCAACTGAAGAATAACCATTAGTACGCTTTGTTAATTAAAAAAACGGCTTTTGCCGTTTTTTTGTTTCTGCAGGCGAATAATTGCCATGGTTATAATTAACCTGAGCTTTGCATAAGCGACATTCCTCAACGCCGTTATTTTCGCCCCTCTCAGTGTTAAGTTTGCTTGTAATAGCTGGCTATTGCTTCACAAACTTGCCTTGATAGGAACGAAAATGCCGGCATTGAGCTCTACCTGAGCCAAAAAAGAGAAATTCATCAATTATAATGCCCATTATCCAGAGTTCAGGTTAACTAGCTGTTTCTTCATCTTTAAATTAATGCTAGTTTTATATCCCCTTAAAATTTAACCTGCTTGTGCAGTTGGCTCAGGTAATAACAAATTTTTAGAGGAATTACTGTTTTTTACTTGAATCACCTGGGGCGTGGACTTCAGTCCACTTATCAATAAAAGCAAGCGGACTAAAGTCCGCGCCCCAAAAGCAGTCAAATATTAGCTTTTAGGCAAAGAATCGCTAAAAAATAAGTTTTTACTCTTAAACTGAGTTATCTACATAAGCATGAAATTTAATTCACATAATTGATATCCTAGAAGAAGAAAATAAATGAGCAAAATATTTAATTTCTGCGCAGGCCCGGCCATGCTACCTGAAGCAGTCATGCAACAAGCACAACAAGAGTTTTGTAACTGGCAGGGATCTGGCATTTCTGTGATGGAAGTCAGCCACCGTAGCCCGGAATATATCGCGATGGCAGCACAAGCTGAGCAGGATCTGCGTGATTTACTCGCGGTACCTGATAATTATAAAGTGCTGTTCTGCCATGGTGGCGGACGCGGGCAGTTTGCGGCCGTGCCGTTAAACCTACTGGATAGTAAAGTCGATGTGGATTATTTGCTGACCGGGCAATGGTCAAAATCTGCGGTTGATGAAGCAAAAAAACACGCGCGTGTGACGGAAACGAATATCCTGATTAAAACCGCTGATGGCAAAATAGGTGTAAAACCCTGCGCTGAGTGGAAAGTGAATGCCGGCGCAGCGTATGTTCACTATTGCCCCAATGAGACCATTGAGGGTATTGAGATTTTTGAAACGCCTGAAACCGGTGTGGTGCCATTAGTTGCAGATATGAGTTCAACGATTTTATCGCGTCCTATTGATGTTTCTAAATTCGGCGTAATCTACGCCGGCGCACAAAAAAATATCGGACCATCGGGTTTGGCGATTGTTATTGTACGTGAAGATTTAATTGGTAAAGCACGTATCGCCATTCCGTCAATCTTTGATTATAAAGTGCAGGCTGATGCCGATTCTATGTTTAACACGCCGCCAACCTATGCCTGGTATTTAGCCGGTTTAGTGTTTAAGTGGTTAAAAGAGCAGGGCGGTGTGGCTGAAATAGAAAAGAAAAATATCGCTAAAGCAGAGTTATTATATAACTTTATCGATCAGTCAGATTTCTATCGCAATGATGTTGATAAATCAGTGCGCAGCCGCATGAATATCCCTTTCCAACTTGCTGACGAAGGCCTTAATGAAGCATTTTTAAGCGAGTCAAAAGCAGCCGGATTATTGACATTAAAAGGTCATAAATTAGTCGGTGGAATGCGTGCGAGTATCTACAATGCGATGCCGATTGAAGGCGTGCAGGCGTTAGTTGACTTTATGGCTGCATTTGAAAAGAAATATGCATAGGCAGACCGGCTGGAAAGACTGAAAGGTCTGCACAGCCAGGCTGTATTATTGACAAGCGGATTGAGTGTAATAATCGTTTATATCCATGATACTTCAAGATGACAAAGCATTTTGAAGTATCATTGGTATATTACAAGTTACTGTCTGAAATTAAGGATAAAAGATGAGCTGTGATTTTTTAAAGCTTGCCAATACCGGAGTACAAAAACTGCGCCCCTATCAAGCAGGAAAACCAACCTCGGAATTAGAGCGTGAACTGGGCATTAGCAATATTGTAAAACTCGCTTCCAATGAGAATCCCCTGGGTCTTAGTGCAAAAGTCAAAGCAGCACTGCAAAGTGAACTCGCCGAGTTGACACGTTATCCCGATGCAAATGGTTTTTACCTTAAACAGGCACTCGCTGATAAATATCAGGTAAACTTAAATCAAGTGACCCTGGGTAATGGCTCAAATGATCTGCTTGAACTGGTTGCGCGTGCATTTGTCAGCCCTGAAAATGAAGTGATCTTTGCGCAGTTTGCTTTTGTTGTGTATCCCATTGTGACACAAGCCATTGGCGCTAAAGCGGTTGTTGTAGCGGCTAAAGATTACGGCCATGATTTACAGGCCATGGCGGCTGCCATCAGCCCTGCCACAAAACTTGTTTTTATTGCCAATCCGAATAATCCAACCGGGACTTTTTTAGAAGCGGCTGAAATCAGCGCATTTCTGAGCCAAGTACCCGAAGGGGTGCTGGTGGTATTAGATGAAGCCTATTTTGAATATGCACAGCCAGAACGCCGCGGTAATGCGATAGCTTTAATTGAAGAATTTCCCAACTTAATTGTTACCCGAACTTTCTCAAAAGCCTACGGTCTTGCCGGATTACGTGTCGGTTATAGCATTTCCAACCCGCAAATTGCCGATATTCTTAACCGCGTACGCCAGCCGTTTAACTGTAACGCCTTAGCGCTAAAAGCCGCAGAAACTGTGTTGCAGGACGAAGATTACCTGCAGGAAGGGGTGCTGTTAAATAATCAAGGTATGGCAGATTTAAGTGCGTTCTTTAGTGAAAACGGACTGCAATATATCCCTTCAATGGGTAATTTTATTACCGTTAATGTAGGCCAGTCCGGCGATCTTGTGTATCAGAGCTTATTGCAGGAAGGGGTTATTGTCCGTCCGATTAGCGGATACGGTTTGCCTGAACATCTGCGCATTAGTATTGGCAGCCATGCAGAAAATCAACGTTTTAAACAAGCCTTAGTTAAAGTGCTTAAGCTGGATAAAAAATAGAGGATAAAATGGAACAATTATTATTACAACCGATCGCGAAGGTAGACGGAGAGATTAACCTCCCGGGCTCTAAAAGTCTTTCTAATCGCGCGCTGTTATTGGCCGCTTTAGCGAAAGGTACAACCACACTGACCAATTTACTGGACAGTGATGATATTCGTCATATGCTTAATGCGTTAAAAAAACTCGGTGTAAATTATCAGCTTTCAGCGGATAAAAAACAGTGTGTTGTGGAAGGATTAGGGCGTCCGTTTAATAGCACTGAATTAGGTGAGCTTGAGCTCTTTTTAGGTAATGCAGGTACCGCGATGCGCCCGTTGTGTGCCGCACTGTGTCTCGGCCAAGGGGAGTATATCCTGACTGGCGAGCCGCGCATGTTTGAGCGTCCGATTGGTAGCTTAGTCGATGCATTAGCGCAGGCCGGCGCTGATATTACTTATCTTGGTAATGAAAACTATCCGCCACTTAAAATCAAAGGTACCGGCCTTAAAGGCGGAAACATTAAGATTGACGGCAGTGTTTCCAGCCAGTTTCTGACCGCTTTTTTAATGGCTGCGCCAATGGCATCAGAAGATACGCAAATTGAGATAGTCGGTGAATTGGTCTCCAAGCCCTATATTAAAATCACTCTGCAAATCATGCATGACTTTGGCATTGCTGTTGAAAATGAGAACGGCAACTTCCAGCGTTTTGTGATTAAAGGCGGACAGACCTATCGCGCACCGGGCACTTATCTGGTCGAAGGGGATGCATCATCCGCTTCCTACTTTTTAGCTGCAGGGGCCATTGCCGGCAGTATTAAAGTGACGGGAATTGGAAAAAATTCGGTCCAGGGTGATATTCAATTTGCCGATGCGCTGGAAGCGATGGGCGCAAAAATCGAGTGGGGCGATGATTTTATTAAAGCCAGCAAGGGTCAGTTAAAGGCGATTGATATGGATATGAATCATATTCCTGATGCCGCAATGACCATTGCGGTAGCGGCTTTATTTGCCGAGGGAACCACCATTATTCGCAACGTTTATAACTGGCGGGTGAAAGAAACCGACCGTTTATATGCGATGGCCACCGAGTTGCGTAAAGTCGGCGCGACTGTGGTAGAAGGGCATGACTTTATTGAAGTCACTGCACCGGAAAAAATAATCCATGCAGAAATCGATACCTATGATGATCACCGTATTGCGATGTGCTTTTCACTAGTGGCATTAAGCGGTACACCGGTGACGATTAACGATCCTAAATGTACCTCAAAAACCTTCCCGGATTATTTTGAGAAGTTAGCATCCGTTAGTATCAGTTAGTTGTTAACCAATTGTAATTGCTAATTAAAAAAGCCCTGTACTGCAGGGCTTTTTGTTGCTTAATGCAGCAGATAGGTATTGCGCTTTTTGTTACAGGTGAGCAAATTCAAATTGTGGGCAGGCAAACCTTTTCCTTTCCAAAATAATTTTTTTTATTTTTTAGCTTCTATCTTATTGAATAATTGTATTTTCTGCTTTAATCTGCAGAGACGTTCAAACATCTGGATGCCTAGATGTCTATATTGAAATTAAGGGTTAATCATGTCAAAGCAGACAGTCACCATTCTAGATGGCGGGATGGGAAGAGAGTTGAAAAAACGCGGGGCACCTTTTCGTCAGCCAGAATGGTCAGCATTAGCAATGATCGAAGCACCTGAGGCTGTTGCAGAAGTTCATAAGGCATTTATTGAAAATGGCGCAAAGGTGATCACTGCGAATAGTTATGCACTAGTCCCATTTCATATTGGTGAAACGCTTTTTGCAAAAGAGGCTGAACAGCTTGCCGATCGTGCGGGAAAAGTTGCGCGTCAAGCAGTCACTGACATGCACAGTGATGCGTATGTAGCGGGTTCGTTGCCTCCTCTGTTTGGCTCGTATCGAGCTGATCTGTTTAATTCTGAGCGAGCAGAAGAGATTGTGAGCCCTTTGATCAAAGGACTGTCGAATCACGTTGATCTATGGCTTGCTGAAACACAAAGTAATATCCTAGAGGCGACGCTTATTAAACAACAAGTTGATGCTATCACTGCGGATAATAAGCCTTTCTGGGTATCTTTTACATTAGAAGATAGTGAAGAAACAATGCAACCTTGCCTGCGATCTGGTGAGACTGTTGTTGCTGCAATACAGGCGATGGTTGCATTAAATGTTGATGCTATTTTATTTAACTGTTGTCAGCCGGAAATAATTGGAGATGCCCTGGCAGTTGCAACTGCGGAGCTTAAACGATTAGGTGCTGCAGATATTGAGTTAGGTGCATATGCAAATGCATTTCCACCACAACCGAAAGATGCAACTGCTAATGCTGGACTCAGTATTATCAGAGAAGATTTAACGCCTGTATCTTATCTTGATTGGGCTGACAAGTGGCGCTCAAAAGGCGCAACAATTATTGGTGGCTGTTGCGGTATCGGTCCTGAGCATATTGCAGCGCTTAGTAAGCACTTCTCTGAATAAGCAGAATATAATGTGAATAGCCTAAACAAAATTGGTTTAACCTTGCTAAGTGCATTAGTTTTCAGTTCATTTTCAGTTCAATAGTTGCGGCTGGGATCTTTAGTCTGCGGCAAAATATGGCGCATTTCCACGAGTGTTTGGTAAACTGAATGCCAGTGCTACAGTGAAGGCATATTTGCTGTTAACCGGTCTAACGGTGCAGTTTTGTTTAGTGCTTATTTTATTTACGGCGAGAGTGACATCACCTTGGTGCTTATCTCAACTTCAATGATCTTAATTTCTTACTTTTCTGTCGATGCATATCTGTTTAAAGTCACAATACAGATCAATGCATCGCTGAAAATCAAGGGATGTTGTTTAGGTGCGGGTGTTTATGGTATATGGTTGGTTTATGCTGCCGGGTTAAATAGCTTATTGCTTTCAACATTACTCTATTTGCCGGGTTTAGCCGTATTATTTTATAGCAAAAAAAGAGATCAAAAACAGCTCAATGAGGCGAGTGCATAATAGGTAAGAATCCTACCTACTTAAAGATTTATAGATCAGTACTGACTAAGTATATTCAAGTCGAATGCTAAAACAATGCTCGGTTAGTTTGTCAGGTAAGCTGAGTTTTTTATTAGTATAGTGTCAATGGGTGACCCCATGAGGCTGAATATAGATTGATATCCGGCAACTAATAACCAAGAGTAAAATCACCATGACGTTAATGACGAAAGCTCGTTTACTTTCTACTCTCTTAATAAGTACGACACTCTTATTTTCACATCACTCCTTTGCATCGGATACTGAGGATGATACTTATCAGAGTTATAACTTGAGATTTGTCGCTGATCTAACTTCAGAAACAGAAGATGATAGTAGTGATTCTTCAATTAAAGCAATTACTTATATTGTTGGTGGTGACGATATCGAACGTGAATATCCTTGGATGGTCGCACTCTACAAATCCGGTAATTTCATTTGTGGCGGGGTATTGATCAGTTCCCATTGGATTGCTACCGCCGCTCACTGTGTTTATGAAGATGATGATGCTGATGGTAATGCGACCTCATATGATGCGTCTAACTACAGTGTTGTGATTGGTGAGTCAACGCACTATTCAACAACGACTGCAGCAGAAAGTGCCGGTGCCACTGTTTACGATATTAGTAGCGTCATTATAAATACGAGCTATGACAGTAATACCTATGATTATGATATCGCGGTAATTGAGTTAGACACCCCTTATTACCAACCTGGACCGGCCATTGCCACTGCAGTTCGGTTTGATAGTATCGAGGAGGGTGATCTGCTTACCGTTATCGGTTACGGAATCATGTCTACCGATGTTAATGCTAGTGCGAAAGAAACGATTCCGACTACCTTGCAAACCGCTGAACTCCCCTTTATTCCGACCAATCAGTGTTACTGGGAAAATGCCAGTGACACAGATGTCACTGATAATATGTTCTGTGCTGGTTATGAAGATAGTGAGACAGATATAGATAGTTGTTCTGGTGATAGTGGTGGGCCGGTATTCACTACTATTGATGGCGAACTAACCTTAGTGGGACTGGTAAGTTGGGGTTCTCCGACTTGTTCAGATTCTCCAGGTGTTTACACGAATGTCAGTAACTTACGCAGCTGGATCTTAGCCAATATTGACGGCTTTCAGGTAGTGGAAGAGGGAACGACTGGTTATGATAGCGATGCAGAAACTTTTACATCGGGTCTTATTAGTGTTTATCAATATGGCAGTGACATCGATAGCTATCTTGATATCGGTAGCTTAAGTTTTGATGATGCCGATTATAACGATACGTTGAGTGTTTCAGATAATTGCAGTAGTACTTATCTCAATGCAGTGGCGAATGGCGAGGCTAACTGTACGATCGCGTTTGATTTGCATAATTTGATTGATGAAGATTTATTGTTTGGTGCAACGCTACAGGTGAAAAGTAATTCAAGTGACAATTCTAGCGAAGACTCAAGCGACGATTCTAGTGACGACTCAAGTGTTGACTCAAGTGACGATTCTAGCGATGATTCAAGTAGCTCCAGTGGTGGTAGTTTTGGTTTTATCTCTTTATTCCTGCTTGGTTTACTCAGCGGCAGTCGAATGACACTTGCTTACTCTGGCAAAAGCAAGTTCAGACCCCATGTCTAACAGAGGATAAACATAAGACTTTTAATAAATAATCACGCCTACTCTGTGAGCCATTGTTCACCTCAGTCACGACGACAACGTCATCTCTGAGGTGTTATAAAAACAGGGTTATTAACGCTTTCGTTAGCTATTTTATTTTTTTGAAAAATAACAGCTGATTATTGGCCGGCATAACATGATCGTTGATTAAATGAAGACCCGCTGAATTTGCCAGGCGCAAAATCGCTTCAATATCACGAATACCACTATTGATGTCTCTTGCTTTAAGCGAACGATCAAAATTAGCGTTGCTTTCGCTGGTGAATTCCCCTTGGTATTTGAAGGGGCCGTAGATACAGACGTTTGCTTCCGCCTGCAAATTTTGTGCAATGCCTTCAAAAAATTTAACCACTAATGGCCAACTTATTATATGCAGTGTATTAGCCGTATATACACCATCCACCTGCAGATCTTTGTTCGGCACGGGCCAGCTTTTATTTAAATCAACCACAATAGGCCGTTGAACATTAGCCAGCGCGCTTTCATCTAACCACATATTAATACCTTGGTGGTTTATTGCTAAGTCACTGGTTTGCCAGGTTAAGTGCGGCAGATGCTGAGCAAAAAAAACAGCATGTTGTCCTGTCCCCGAGCCAATTTCCAAGACATGCTTATTGGATGAGAATAGCGTAGTTAAAATGTCTAAAATAGGGCGTTTGTTATTTTCACATGCTTGAGAAAAAGGTTTATTAGTCATATTTTTTAATCTGATTTTTGAAAGGTAATAACTGCCGACATTGTGGTTGATACGTTAACATATGCCTTTACTCTTGTTGACAAAAATTTTCAGCTTATTTGCAATGCAAAAACGCAGATAAATATCTTCGGGTAAGTCTGTCTTTGTGTGTTCTAAGATCCTTTGGGATTGTTCCTGAAAAATCTATAATGTTATGCAACAATCTGATTTTATTTGCAAAAGAGAGTATTCTCTAATTTTAATTGCATCGGATAGATCAGTGAATGGTAAGATCTATCTCGCTATTAGGTTTACGAAGGAAACATCATGCGCGTTACAGTAAAAAAATTAAATCAATACCCGTGGTTTTTACGTCCTTTCTTTTGGAGTCAAAAAAGAACATATGGGACAGTACTTCAACCGGGTTTACTATGGGGAAGGGTGCCAAAGTTATTTGCGTCGGTCGCCTTGCTTTATGGTGCTTTGGATAGAAAAAGTTCTCCATTAGATCCCGTATTACGTTCACTGGTGACCGTGCGTGTTTCGCAGATTAATTGGTGCCATTTTTGCGTTGATATCAATTCAGCGACGCTGGCTAAACGCGCCGGTTCTTTAGAAAAAGTAGATAAGTTGGATCAGTGGCAAGAAAGTGACATCTTCGATGAGAAGGAAAGAGTTGTACTTGAATACACCGAGGCAGTCACTTATTCAGACAGGCAGGTTTCTGATCAATTAATGACACGCTTAGCAGCGTTTTTTGATGAGGATGGTATTGTGGAATTAACCGGACTAATCGCTTTCCAGAATCTATCCAGTAAATTCAATAGTGCGCTGGATGTGCC
>JBATHQ010000037.1:0-1791 GCA_049667005.1 Psychromonas sp. | reverse complement strand
TGCGCGGGGAGTGGGGCTATACCGGACTGGTTATGACCGATTGGTGGGCGAAAATGAATAATCCGGTCGAGGCTGGTAAAGAGAGTGTCACTTTTACCTCCTATATGCTCCGTTCGCAGAACGATCTGTATATGGTCGTTGAAAATGATGGCGCAGAATCTAATGCCATGAAAGATAATACGCTTGATGCCCTGCAGCAGGGGACATTGACCCTAGGTGAGTTGCAACGTTCAGCGATTAACATCTGCCGATTTATTATGGCAACGCCTGCCATGGAACGACCTCTCAAAGCTTACGATCCTATCAAGGCATTTGCAGCTAAAAATGCTACTGGCAATGATATTGCGATGCCTATTGATAAGGAGATTGACCTTAATACTAAAACCAACAAGTCTGTGACTATTGAAGTCGTTGAGGCGGGTGACTATCAGGTCAGTGCTAGCGTTCGTTATGAGCGTAATTCTCTGGCACAGTCATCCTGTAGCCTCAGTCTGAATGGGGTATTCTGTATGTCGCTTTCTACTAACGGGACGGACGGTAAAAGAATCACCTTAGAAGGGCTTAAGGTTAGACTGGAGAAGGGGATCTACGAACTTGCTGTGGATTTCGTGAAACCCGGTCTTGAGCTGGAAAGTCTGAAGTTTAGCAAAGAGTAAATTGCAAACTTGGATCGGTTAAAAAGGTGGTACAGTTAAGACTGTTCTGCCTTTTTTTTCTGTTCATCAGTCATTAGTCATCAGTCATTAGTCATCAGCTGATAGCCCGCAGATCTCTCATCGTTTTATAATTGGGGTAATAGCAAATGAAATCATTGAAAAACAGAAATATACGCTGGGGAATTATTGGCTTGGGTAATATAGCGAACCAATTTGCGACCGATTTGTTAACAGTTAAAGGAGCCGAGCTTTATGCTGTCGCTTCCAGAACGCAACAAAAGGCCGATGATTTCGCAGAAAAGTATCAAGCGACTAAAGCCTATGACAGCTATCAAGCCTTAGTAAATGATAAAAATGTGGATGCGGTTTACATTGCAACGCCACATGCATTACATAAGGAAAATGCGATCTTATGCCTAGCGCAGGGAATAGCGGTATTATGTGAAAAGCCTTTCGCCATCAATGCTGATCAAGTTAATAGCATGATTGCGACAGCGACTGAGAATAATGTTCTGCTGATGGAAGCGCTGTGGACCTATTTTCTGCCACATTATAATTTTGTATTAACCGAGTTGAACAACAAAACTTATGGCAAGCTTCTTAGAGTTGAAGCGGATTTTGGCTTTGTGTCGGAATTTAATGAAGGGTCCAGACTTTTTAGAAAATCACTCGGAGGCGGTAGCCTTTTAGATATTGGTATCTATCCGATTTTTGCAGCACTTTCGACACTGGGCGTGCCGGACAGGATAACAGCAGATGCGACATTCTTCGACAATGGTGCTGATTCCTCCTGCTCGATGGTCTTTAACTATAAAAATGATACGACAGCATTTTTAAAATCAACATTATTAGAGTCTACCCCCGGTGAAGCTGTGTTTTATTGCGAACAGGGCACTATTAAAATTAATAGTGGCTTCCATGGCCCGTCAACCGTCACTTTAATCAACGGTATTAACGAAGAAACCCTGGATTTCAACTATAAAACTAACGGATATGATTACGAAATATGCCACTTTAATGAGTTGTTACGCCAGGGAAAAACAGAAAGTAATATCATGACTTTTAATTTTAGCCGGCACCTTATAGAAACTTTAGACAGCGTTAGAGAAATAATTGGTTTGAAATATTGATATTT
>JBATHQ010000036.1:0-4972 GCA_049667005.1 Psychromonas sp. | reverse complement strand
GCCTGCTCTTTAGCAAACAGATGCAGGTAATACTGGTTTGTTTTTTCATCCAACTCCCAGGCATTACCACCAAACTTTGACTCCCAGTTAGTCGGCGCCTGGCCATCGACAGGATCTTTCCAGATATAATAATCGCGATATTCACTGTCTTTATTGCCAAGAGCAGATTTAAACCAATGATGCTCTGTTGAGGTATGATTAACCACGATATCAAGAATTATGCGGATCCCTTTTTGATGCGCACTTTCCAGCAGCTGATCAAAATCAGCCATACAACCAAAATCAGGATTAATACTGTAATAATCAGAGATATCATAACCATTATCAATCATCGGTGACTGATAGATAGGTGTCAGCCAGATTGCATCAATGCCTAATTTTTTCAGGTAATCAAGTTTAGCAATGATCCCCTGAATATCCCCTGTCCCTTTATCGCCACTGTCACAAAAACTTTTCGGATAGATTTGATAAACAGTTGCCGTGCGCCACCATTCATTGTGTATTTTATTCATATATATTAACTCTTATGTTTCTTCGGTTTAGCGTAACTAATTTTAAAATCAACGGGCAAACATAACTATATAATAGAGTCTAATTCCTGACGAAGATAAACACTTGCGCCCAATAACCCCGGATTATCATTGCTTATTAAAAAGGTAGGAATGGTTGACAAGTAACCTTTAAAGCGTCCTTTCTCTTCAAAACAGCTTCTGAACTCACTTGCTTGAAAGAAGTCAACAAAGCGCGGCACAATACCACCCGCGATATAAACCCCACCGCTACAGGCCAGATTCAACGCGAGGTTACCTGCAAAACCGCCCATCACCTGACAGAAAATCTGCAGACTTCTGCGCGCGATAGCACAACTGCCATCGAGTGCCGCCAAAGATATATCTTTAGGCTGGTTCAATTTAGCTGGTTGCTCCGATAGCGTGCACAGACTTTGGTATACATTAACTAAACCTTGCCCGGACAAAATACGCTCTGCTGAAACGTGACCAAACTTCTCCTGCAACAGGAATAAAATCTCAGCTTGTTCACGTGTATTCACCGTAAAGCTGGCATGCCCGCCTTCACCATCGAGACTTATCCATTTACCCGCCGATTTAATGATGTGTGAAACGCCTAGTCCGGTGCCAGGACCAAATACCGCGGTCACGCCATCGGCTTGCGCCTGACCACCACCAATCTGTATTTTTTCTTGTTCAGGAAGAAACGGCACGGCTAATGAAATTGCGGTATAGTCATTAATCACATATAACGATGCTAACTTTAATTTATCTTTAAGTGCCTGCTTGGAAAATTCCCAGCTTAAATTAGTCATCACGACATGGTCATTATCAACAGGACAGGCGATGCCGAGACAAAGATGTTTAACCTCTCCCTGCAATGTCGAAAAATAGTGAGTAAGTGCGGCTTCAAGTGTGACAAACTCTGCGCAGGAAAACTCTTTTAACTGGCTTAATTCCCCCGTTTCAAGCTGACAAACAGCAAGACGGATATTTGTACCACCAACATCAGCAACTACAGACAGCATATTTATCTCCTATAATAAATGTGAATAAACGGTTGAATAGCAATTATTATTCAACCGTAACTTATTGATAATTATTCAATTACAGATTGCAACTCATCTTCAATTATCTCAGTTTGCTTAAGAGCACCACTTTTCTCTGCTCGCTTATGAAGGATAACGGTTAATATAATTGGCACAACGATTGCCGCCAACATAGCCAATGCATAGACAGCCCAGTATTGTGGTTGAATTGATAATATACCCGGTAAACCGCCGACTCCGATACCGTTTGCCATAACACCCGCCAAACCACAAATACCCGCCGCAACAGCCGAACCAATCATCGCGCATAACATCGGGAATTTATATTTCAGGTTAACACCATACATAGCAGGCTC
The DNA here is from genome assembly GCA_049667005.1 of Psychromonas sp. Classification (GTDB taxonomy): domain Bacteria; phylum Pseudomonadota; class Gammaproteobacteria; order Enterobacterales; family Psychromonadaceae; genus Psychromonas. The sequence continues at coordinate 3,058 of JBATHQ010000036.1, read as the reverse complement.
AGTAACCCCTAAAAAAGCTGAGATCGCAGCAGGTACAGTGATTTCACGCTCATTCACTTTTTTACTAACCCACATAATGCCAACAACAGCAGAAGCCTGAGCAATATTAGATAAGGCAATTAGCGGCCAGATTGGTGTACCACCCATATCCTGCATTAACTGCAGATCAACCGCATTGGTGGTGTGGTGAATACCGGTAATAACCAATGGCGCATAAAAGAAGCCAAAAACCATCGAGCCTAATACCGCAAAATCCCCGGTCATTGCAACTCGCGCGGCATAACCGACACCATTACCAATTTCACGACCAATTGGACCGATAATAGAATGCGCTAAAACAACAGCCACAAGCAGTGAAACAAAAGGAACAATGACTAAATACAGGTAGGCAGGAATAATTTTCTTAAGGTTTGTTTCAATGAAAGCTAATGCAAGACCGGCTAAGATAGCTGGAATAACCTGTGCTTGATAACCCACTTTTTCCATGGTAAAGAAACCAAAGTCCCAAATTTCCGGGATTCCCGAACCAATGCCGTAAGCATTCATCAATTGCGGCGAAACCAATGTGATCCCCAATACAATACCGAGAATCGGCGTTCCTCCGAGCTTCTTCACTGTTGCCCAACAAACACCCACTGGCAGAAAATGGAAGATAGCTTCACCAAGCAACCAGAGAAAGGAATGAACCCCTGCCCAAAACTGACTGATTTCAACTAGGGTTTTGCCATCGAACATGCGGATATCACCGATCACATTGCGAAAACCTAAAATCAAACCACCGGTAATGATTGCCGGTAAAAGCGGAACAAAGATTTCCGCCATATGCGAAATGCTGCGCTCAAGCAGATTCATATTTTGTCGTGCAGCCACTTTAGTCGCTTCTTTATCGCTGCCAACATTACCGGTCAACTTAGTTAATAACTTATAAACTTCATCAACTTCAGTGCCAATCACAACTTGAAACTGACCTGCATTGGTAAAACAGCCTTTTACCATTTTGATCTTTTCTATCTCTTTTATATTTGCTAATTCAGTATCAACTAAGGCAAAACGCAAACGTGTTAAACAGTGACTGACACTGGCTATATTGGCGGCACCGCCAATATGCTCAATCAAGCATTCAATTTGTTGTTGTTCAATTTTACTCATCTGACTCTCCATTTTACGGTGTTCTTAGGCTAAAAGGGGTTGTTCTCTCTTGCGGTGGATCATAACGGAAGCTTCACCACATTAAAATGGGAACACTCCCATTTTCAATCAAGGATCACAAAAAAGGGAATGCTCCCATTTTCACCAAAAGTAGGGCATTTAACGGGGGCATTAACAAGGCACATAAAATCAGGAAGTTATAATAAAATGCAAAAAGAGGTGATAAGAAAGTAAATTGTATTTAAGGATCGGCTTCAAAATTACTTGCGCTTTTGTTTTCAAAATAACCAGTCATTTTAGGCTTTTTGGAAACAATTTAGAACAAGTTATTGTGTAACGATTCCTAAGCATGAAGCAGATTACAGAATTTATTTATTATCACCTAATGTAGCGGGTTGGATCAGATGAGTCACAGCATGATCACCCTGCAATTGTTTAAGCAATAACCGGGCTGAGTTTTTTCCGACCGCATAATAGCCGGGATCGATACTGATGGTATTCGCGAAAAGAAAGGTTAATAACTCCGTTGCGCCAACCCCGGAGACCAATACATCACTGCGTTGCAGATCCTGCAGGCGTTTAGCCACCCCTATCGCCAAAGAATCACTGGCACAAACAATCGCTTGAGTTTCCGGCATAAGTACGGAGTCAGTCAATTCATAAGCGCTTTTATGGCTAAGTTCACCAGTTTGAAAATGCGCCTCAATATAGGCTGATTTACAGCAGTTCAAATAGGCATCCAGACGCATTTTTCCGGTCGTTTTATCTTTTACATCAACGCCGATAAAACTAATATGCTTTTTTCCTAAGGCTTGAATATAATGCATTGCCTGCTCAATAACCCCGTAATTATCGTACCCCACAGAGGAAACATGCTCACTGTCAACGGCAATAACAACCGCTTTATGTGCTAATTTTTCAATGCCAGAAAAGTCATACCCGGTAAAACCAAATAAGATCACCCCATCAACATCTCTTTTTTGCAGAACAGATAAATGCTCATCTGTTTTAGCTTTATTAAATTGGCCTTCCATGATCAATGCATCATAACCCGCAGCATAAATAACCTCTAAAATGCCACTGACCACTTTATTTTCAGATGTGGAATCCAGACGCGATAAAATAATACCGATAACCTTACTGCTGCCGCCTCCCATCGCCTGCGCCGACTTGGATGGCACAAAACCGGACTCGGCAATAACACGTTCCACTTTTTCTCTGGTGCTGGCTTTTACTTTAGGGTGATTAGTGAGTACTCGGGAAACGGTCGATTTTCCAACGCCGGCTAATTTTGCAATATCAATAATGGTGAGTTTTTTTGTCATTAATTTATTCGACCTGAATAGTGGTTAGCTGGCATTGCATTACTTAACTTATTTATACAGACAGATCAAAAAAGCCCTTATCATTAAAAATGCTAAGGGCTTTTTATTAATCATTCACGGTTAATGAATGCAACAATGGATTAGTTAAACGGGTTAACTTGAATCATTGTTTCATTACGATCCGGACCAGTGGAGATAATATCCATTGGCACACCGGTGATCGCTTCCAGACGTTTGATATAAGCCTGTGCATTTTTCGGCAGTGCGTCAAATGAGGTCACACCAAATGAACTTTCCGTCCAGCCGGGCATAGTTTCATATACTGGCACAGCAACTTCATAACCCGCAGCAGCCATTGGAGGAACATCAACAACCTTACCATTGGGCATAGTGTAACCAGTACAGATTTTGATCTCTTTTAAACCGTCTAATACATCCAGTTTAGTCAAGCAGAAACCGGTAATACTGTTTAATTGTACGGCACGCTTGATAGCTACCGCATCAAACCAACCCGTACGACGTAAACGTCCCGTTGTCGCACCAAACTCATGGCCGACTGTGCCAAGATGTTTACCGGCAGGATC
>JBATHQ010000035.1:0-14790 GCA_049667005.1 Psychromonas sp. | reverse complement strand
ATTTATGGATGTGTAAATTGATAAAAACTATTAAGGACAGTGGGGACAATCATGAAATTAGTATATATCCGTGTATCAAGCACAGACCAAAACACAGACCGTCAAGATATTGAAGGCGATAATTATTTTATTGATAGATGCACTGGTGGTAACACAGCTAGACCTGAACTTGATAATTTAAAGAAGCATGTAAGATCAGGTGATGAAATTCATGTTCATAGCATTGATAGACTTGCACGCTCATTAACAGATCTAAATAGCCTTATCGATTTTTTTACAGGGAAAGGCTGTTCAGTGCATTTTAGGAAAGAAAATCTAGTTTTTACTTCTGATAAAACAAATTCAATGAATGAATTAATGCTTAATTTATTAGGCTCTGTCTACCAGTTTGAACGAGCTATTATTAAGGAAAGACAGCGTGAAGGTATAGAAAAAGCAAAGAAAAAGGGGGTTTACAAAGGACGTTCTACAAGTGTCAGATTAAAATCTGAGATTATTGAAAGCTACTATCTTAAAATTCCACAACGTCAAATAGCAGAGAAACTTTCCACCTCATTATCAACTGTTCAACGCATTATTAAAGCTGAAAAGGAAAGGTGTAAACCTCTTATTTAATTCGTTCAACTATCAGATCAAACTAACATTTAAATAATTAATAAGACACGCTGACCTGTCTAGGTTTAAAAAAGAAGAGTAATAATTACTTACGATAAACAACACTTAATGAGCATATAGTTAGCATTAAAAATAGTTACACTGTAATTTGTCGTGTTATACTTTCATGATTACAATGTAATTATTCGAACCAAGCAGAGGTGGTATGAAACAATCTGATTTACTTAAAACTTTGCATCAAGTGCAACTGAATTGGTTAGATAATCAAATAGCTAAAATTGCTAATGATGGCTCAAAGTCCTTTTCAAATCCTGATGCAGCCGAACGATCATATAACAAGATGATGAAAGATAGTTTAATCGTTAGTGATGATGATATTGAACACTTTGTTAGCGTTCACCTTTCTAAAATTGGTATAAGGAAATTAGTGACGACCTTGCGTGTTTATAAAAAACGCAACAATGCAGAAATATTACAAGTAGAAATAAATATAAACACCAAGCGTGAATTAGACTATTTAGTTAAGATTTCCGGAAAAACTAAAGTCGAAATAATTAGGCAATTAATAGCTAACGCTGATCTGTGCGAGTTTCAAAAAGCAGAGATAAAATTGGGTATTGAGTTAAGTTAGGCTATTAATCACATTATTTATGTATTACAAATGTAATACATTAAACCGCTTTATCTATTGATTTTATTAGCGAGACAATATTTATCTTGTCTCGCATCTTAATTAAACCTCGTAATAATTTAGCGTTAGTTATATTTTTACCGCTTGCTAAACTCAACTCTTCCAACCAAATATTTAATTCAACTTTATCATTTTCTGGTAGCCGCATAGTAACTGGAGATGTGCCAGTCGTGATATTGCGGCGAGTTGCAACAGTGGTTATTTTGTTTTTATCTGTAACTTCTTGAATCTTCTGTTTTTTGCGTTCTTGACGACGATTTAAAGATGTATTACCAGTTAATTTAGCCACATTAAGCCTCCAGGTGAGAGATAATCTCTTTTGCTAGTCGTTTGTAATCGTTGTTCACAACTGCCCCTGGTTTGTAGTACATAACAGGTAATGCGCTTACGCTTGCCTGCCCCACCACCTCTGATTTAGCCACAGTGCTTTTTAATACGTTATCTGAAAAAACGGCCAGCTGCTCATCTAAAAAATTATTAATTAACTTATTAGGTTTGGCATATTCATTTCTGAACACCAAGAAATTCACATCATCACTCTCTTTCACTTCTTCAAGTGCATCTAGCAGATCCGATAAACCATTTAAAGAGAATGAACCACCATCAATCGGAATAACAAATAGAGAGGATGCCATCATGGCGTTTACTGAAGTTAAAGATAAGTTAGGTGGACAATCTAACAAGATCAAATCGAAATCATCTTTAATTAATTCCAGCTGATTTATTAATATTTTTTCACGATGAATCTTTGCCAGACTTTGTTCAATTACGCGACTGAGAGAAATATCGGCAGGACAAATAAATAAATTGGGGATATCTTTATTATTCGCAAAAGCCGGTTGAATAACTTTGGTAATTGGCGTTTTTTTAGATGATGCAAATACATCTGCAATCGTCAGTTCAAATTCAAACTGGCCGCCAGTTAAAACTGAAGTAAGATTTGACTGCGGATCTAAATCAATAACTAATATGCGCTTACCTTCCTTGGCGTATTGTGCCGCGAGGTTAATAACAGTGGTAGTTTTACCTACACCGCCTTTTTGATTCAGTATTGCAATAACATCCATGACAAACCCTCTTTTAATGTATTACAATTGTAATACATTAAAAGAGTATGTCTATTACTAATTGGCCTTATAATGTTCATAGTTGTGTACTTAACTTTGCTGTCCGAAAAAATAGAGTTAATCGTATTTTAAAATCGTCATATTAACGACTAGAAATGTGACTTAACATAATCGCTAATTTCGTGCATGGGAATTCTAATGGGAAAATAAATGCAAAAGGAATTTAATCTTTAGAAGGCGAACCCGCAGAATTGCGGGTAATTATAAATTATCTGTACATTAAGCAATGGTTTATTAATTGCTCTTTAACGGATTGACGCTGACCCAATAAAAGAAATGTGGTTACAACCGTTTCTTTATCCTGTTCGTTGACTTCATACCATATTCTATAACCGTTTATATTCGCTTCACGCACACTTGATATACCTGCTATATCAAATAGGTTTTGTGATACAGGGTAAATCAAAGGATTGCTGCTAACAGCATCTTCAAAAGTACCCATCGTATCTTCAATTTTTTCTAATACGCTGATTTCGCTATTCCATCGTGAAAAATGGGCGATAGCAAGATCTGTTGAGTTGTTAAATGTTTCGGTATATTCAATTACTGTTTGTACCATTTTTACTTGCCTCTTTTAAGGTTTGTTTTTTCTGTGTTAATCGGTCCTTAAAAGAGCTTGATGACATTACACGGCCTGCCTGCATATCGCTTTTAGCGAAGCTAACAAGTTTTAATAGAGCAATAGCTTCTTCACGTCTATCTCTCTCTTCAATAGATTCGATAACGTAAGCGGGCTTACCATTTTGTGTAATCATCAACGGTTCTTCTAAGGGAAGATTTGCTGCGTTTTTCTTTAAAAAGCTTACTGTTTCTACATGCATAACTTATCTCCTCGGTTATTAAGAAACACCTTGTGTTAGTTATCACCACAAAGCACTCCATAGAAGTCTTTGATAATTAAGAATGCTTTTGCAGTCCAGCCATTACGGGAATTACCATCGACACGATTATTGTAACATGACTTTTAATAACCCCCTAAAAAAAGCCCAAATAAAGTCCAAATAAAAACCACAGTTAAACAAAGGGGCTTCGTCTTAGTGATGTTGCATTGTAACTTCTCGTTTAGTTTTTATTCCCCTGGTTAACTGTAAAATAATTCCATAGCGGTTATTTTAGGTATTTCTTTTAGCAGGAAAAATCGTAAAGGGAGTTTATTAAAACGTTTCATATGTCGATTGTGAAGGCAGTTTTTCTGGGATAATGACGGTTATTTACCATAAGCGGTATTATGTTATTTCCAGGAGAGAGTCGTTCAAATTTTCAATTAAATCAAGCTAATTAAAGCAATTAAATTACCGCGTAAGCAATTGTTTTTAATATGTAAAATAATAAACAATAAAAAAATTCCGCGCGCGGAATTTTTTTGTTAGAAAGTGGGAAAAACACAATGAAAAAATAAAAGTATTAAAATACTAATATTTTCCATACTATCTATGGGGAGTGTTAGCTGCCTCTTTACATTTTGCATAACCCCCGAACTACGAAGTTCTAAAAGGCTGCCAAAATGGTGGTCTTTTTCATCCTCATGCTTAATTACAGTGTAACTTATAGGTGTAGATTAGTGTGTTGTAGCTGTGATTTTTTGCATGAAATAACGGACTTTATCTTTCCTCGTTGTTAACTATTTCCATCCAAAAGTAAAAGTATACACGTATGACTCTAACTAAAATTATCTCAAGTATGAAGCACAGCAAACAATGACCCGGATATTTTACCGTACAGGATTTGTATATAGCAGATCGGCAATAAGTAAAAGTGGAAGTATTTGGCCAAGAGTGTCGCCACTATACAAAGATGTTCTTGATTTGCTCCATTACAATTGGGAGAGCATGGGGGGATCGTGCTGGAAAATAACAGATTCAGACTCATGTTCTAGATTTTTTAGCAACCTAAAAAATCTAGAACAAAAGTTAACGAGCCCCCTAGTTTTTAATTAAATATGGCTAATTAAACCTAATTAAAAACTAATATAAGTAATTGTTTATAAAATAAAAAACCGATGAAAACATTAATAGTCCACCGGTGGACTATTAGTGCAAAAAACATGGGATAAATGTATAAAAGTTTGTTTTAGTTATCTATCGCAACAAGCTGTAAAGGCTTTATTTTCACCGATTACTCACAAAAATAGTGGGTAAACAATTTTGTATACGTATATATTAAGTATGTTTTATGTGCTTTTTACGTACTTCAAGGCTGTCACGCGTAAAAATGTAGCCAATGGTAATCCCTCTTGTAAGGCTGCTTCACTGAGAATATTTAATTCATATTCGTTCAATGGAACCTGCAGTATTTTTCCACCTAACTTTATTTTTTCGCCTGTTTTTGTGTCCTTATAGCTTGATCCTCGCCGAGCTTGCGAGTCTATTTTGTTGCTACCATCTATTTTTGCGCTATCAACAAAGTTAGTCGCTTTACTTTTTGCAGTTATATCGCCAAATGGATTTTTAGCCATTACTTAATTTCCTCTAATAATTCATTAAATACATTTTTCGCGTCATCACCTGCTTTTTTATCGTATTCCCATTCCAATACACTTTGACCGGCTTCATCTGCGTCATCCCAAGCATTTAGGTTTCGAGTTACATTTTTAAGTGGACTAAGCTCCAGTGATTCGAGCAATGTTTTTGCACCTTGGATTCGATAACTTTGATTCGGCATAGTAGGTGCCTGTGTTATTACTGGATAAGTTTTTAAATTTGAATTTATAGCTTTGGCCATCTCGATAATTTCAGCCATCGCAGGAGCAACTTTAAGATCTCTGCGTTTTGCTCTAAATGGTAATAATGCCACATTAGCAACAGTTAAAGCTGATCGCATAGCTTTGGAGTCTGCTCCTCCACAGTCTACGATAATCGAGCTATATTGATTTGCTAACGTTTTTAATTGTGTAGTGATATTGCCCGTCAGTTCGACACATAAAATAGTAGGGAGATCTGATTCAGCTTTTTCTCCTGCCCACTCTGCTGTTGTTCTTTGCGGATCTGCATCAACAAGCAAAGCATCTGTGTTTCGCTCTAGTTTTAAATAAACGGCGAGTGATTGCGCAATGCTACTTTTTCCTGCACCACCTTTTTCATTGCATATTACATAAATAATACGTTCTCTATATGTTTAATATAAGTATTGTACATGTATACTATATGTTTTTTATGTTGCTTTAAATAACTTCTTTTATTTACCAATAAATATTGTATTACATCTTAAAACTATATGTATGCTATACTTTTTTATACGGCAGTTAGCCGTATAAGTTGTTTTTAGTTAATGATAAAAATGGGAGTAATTATGTCAGTAAAAACAGAACGTATTGAAGCTAGGTTTCTACCAGAGATAAAACATCTCGCGGAGAGAGCTGCGCTTATCAGTGGAGTTACGCTTACTGATTATTTAGCAAAACTGGTAGTTGAAAATGCACCTAAAACATTAAAAGCTTATTCTGAAATTAAACTAACCAATCAACAATTTGATCAATTTATGGCAATTTGTGATAGCTCACCAAAACCAAGTAAGGCTATTTTGAGTGCGGCAAAACGGTTAGATGAAGAGGGCTTTTAGTTGAAATTGTGCCAAGCATTTATACCGGTTAATAAGCAAAGCCATTTACTTAAAAATTTTGATTGTGGAAAAGAAGATATGAATTTTTTCTTATCTCGTTTTGCAGTTAAACATGCTCAACTTGGGTTGAGTAGAACTTTTGTTTTACCTGTTGATGACGATGCTGATAAACGGATTATTGCGGCTTATTACACGTTAGCAATGTCTACTGTTTCACCTAATAAGCTACCCATTAAAAAAAGTCTACCAAACTACGAAATTGCAACTGTTTTACTTGCCAGGTTAGCGGTAGATATTAATTTTCAAGGTAGACGATTAGGAGAAAAATCGTTGGTTACCGCATTACGTCATGCTGTTAAATTATGCGATGATGGTTTACCTGCTTTGGGGTTAATACTTGATGTTTTAGATGAAGATGCTCTGGCATTTTATCAACGTTTTGATTTTTTTAATGCGTTAACGAATGATCCTATGCGCCTTTTTGTTTCGATGAACTCGTTACGTGAGATCTAAATTTATCTTTACCATAACACCCCGACTGTAGAATTATAAAGGAATGTAAAAATAGCTATATTTTTCACCGCCCCGAAAGGTTACAGTGTAACCTTCTGGTGTGGGTTAGTGTTTTGTAGCGTAGCTGTGGATTGTTTTTGTATGAAATAACGGCGCTACAGTTTTCCTGGTTGCGAATTATTATCCTTGAAACTTAAAAGTATGTACGTATGGCTCGTGTACCCCAAAAAATATCTTGGATAGAGATAAGAAACGAGCGATTAGACGCATTGCAAAAAGATGACTAATCGGTAGCCTTCTAAGTACAAACATCATTTTCTCGTGCGTTTCTCCAGTTCTTTTACAGCTGTATTGTGAATGTCATGGGCAAACAATCGAGAGTAATCAATCAATTTTCTAAGGTCGGGTATAGTTAAACGTGCAGTATTATCCCAGTTTTTCAAATCCTTTTGGTACTGTACCAAAAGTTTTAAATTGGCTCGTTGCCATTCTCCCTCTGCGTGAGATCCCTTTGTCACTTTTGGTCTACGAAGCAATCTAGGTCGAATAGGTTTTTGATTTGATAACTCTATAGCTTCACCATTTTCTAAGGATTTAGTCACTTTTGCGACTTCATCAATATAGGTGAACGTAATGGCGTGAACTCGACGCCCTTGCTTGGTTACACTGTAACTAATGGATAGGTTTGTTTTTTGATTAATTGCATCGACTGCAGGTTGAATTATTTTTTTCTTAAAATCCCCCCAAACAGAATATGCATTTTCCAATTGTGCAGCTATTTTTATGTCATCTAACGTCATTATCAATTCATAATACTGTCCTCGTTTTATACGATGCTCCTGGATAAGCCATTGGTACAAGCGAAATGAAAAAGAAGTCGTAAGACGACTAGCATATTCAAAATTAACTTTTGTAAAATTTCCTTTTAATTCAAACAAGTAAGGTTCAATTCTGGGGGAAAATTCAATTTCAAGTTTTGATGAATCTGATTGATCAACGTAATAATTAGCCTCTAATAGCCAGGCAAGTACACGCTCTTTTTTATGTCCTTGTTGATCACTCATTCGCAGTTTAATAGGTTTGTGCATCAAACCTAGCACGGATTTTTTCATATTGCGCCAGATATTCTTTTTAGATAATCCGTACATTTTAGCAAACTCGTCAGGGTATATTTTGATGATACCTACGTTCGGCTTGCGACTGTCGATTTTAGTTAGGGCCAGATTGATAAGTCGCATCTCATCCAATTCAAGTCTGTAACTTGCTAAAACTAATTCATTATGCTGAACAACTGTCAATTTTTTTTCTGATGCCATGGCAAAAACCAATAAGTAAGGACTAATTTAAATTAGTCCTTACTTTAAATAAAAACAAAAAGTTATTCAACCTCATTTTTGTCCCTAGTTAACCTCTATTTTGCCCCTAGTTAACCTCTATTTTGTCCCTAGTTAACCTCTATTTTGTCCCTAATTAACCAAATTATTACTTTTAAATCAATTATTAATAACATCTCTAAAGAGAAAGATTAAAGATAAAGATAAAGATAAACAAATGATCTGCAATTAAAATTGCATTTCCTGTTATTTCATTAGTAAATAAAAATTAAAAGTTGTGATAAATAGCTAAGTTTTCTGAATAAACAATACCTACAAAACAACAGGGTTACACTGTAACTAAAATTTCAGCTTTTGAAAAAGGAGGGAAGGATAAAGCCTTACCAAAAAAGATCTTTTAGGATCCAGTGTGAACTGGCTGTAAGCAGCTTTAAATTAGCCTCTAAAAGATTTTCTTGATTCTTTAACTCTTTGTACTACTAGTGTATTTAAAATGCTTAGGCTGCGATTTTGAAAGCGATGTAATCCTATAAAATAAAAAACTTACAGTGTAACTGTTAATGGTTTTGGTTTTGGTTTTGGTACCATTACCCGTGTATTGACGTTTTCAAAACACTCGTAGATAATTCGGTAATGTTCTATTCGTACTTTTTGACTTAGGTGCTCATGTCGACGCCAATATCCAATCAATTGCTTTCTCCCAATGCGGTTTATATTGCCGTGAAGATTTGGTTCATGTTCAAAAATGTCTTTTAAGGCATTTAAGAGGCGTTTGTATTGTCGTTTCCGGTACTCTGTCGCACCTCGTCTACGATATATATGCATTGCCATTTGAATGGCTTGAAATGATTCTGGTGACATTGCCTACCCTAGATAATTATTAGTAATCGATATTCTTGAATGCCCTAATTCTTCTGCAATCTTAGTTCTAGCATTTAGATCCAATGATTTAGCCTGTTCAGTTGTAATATTCCTCTTTTGCGCGATGTAGTTAATGTGATTTTTACCATGTTTAATCTGGGCTTCGACCGGGCTTTTCACGCCTGTCAGTTGCTCATAACGCGAGTTCGCATAGTGATGTCTTTCACCGTGAAATCCACACATAACGGTTGCTTCAAGCTCTTTGTAACAGCTGTTTATATAAGATTTTAGACTTTGCTCTCCCGGTACCATAGATCGATCTTTTTGCTGTAAAACGGCTGCATTTTGAAGCGCGCTAATTTGTTTTTCCGATGTAATTGGGACTGCTCGCGACCTCCCTCCTTTTGTGCCCTTTGTGATTTGAACGACACCTGACTTTTCGGCCTGATGTAGAGCCGAATGGGCGTTTATCAGACAACTTTCTTTCATTCTGAGTCCTAATTCTCGTTGTAGATCTAGTTGAACGGCTAGCCGCTCTGATACCTGCTGCTGGGTAGCCAGATGCATTTCCTGTGACACTGCTTTTGACTCTGTAGTTATATGCGTCCTGGATGGTAATCCTGCGTCACGTACTGCATGAACAGTACATTTATCATCCTGCCGTGCATAAGCCATCGTGCTATTTACAGCCGACAGCATATTTTGAGCAGTTGATGCTGCGATCTTTCCTTGCTCGTACCGTTCGAGCAGCTCAGCTGCGAAACTCCTGACATGTGATTGCTCTACCTGTCGAAGATCTTTTACTCCAGTATCTCGAATATGATCTACAAATTGTCTAAAATGACCAGATTTCACATCGATTGATTTATAGCTGTCACCTGCTTCACGCATCGCATTTTTTCCGGCCATGGCCATGTCCCTGCTTTTTAGTCCAAAATTTCTAACCTCTAAATTTCTCAAATTCGTTCTCCCCTGTTGATCTTTCGATATTTTGTTTAGTGATATGCGCATTTTTAAAAACAACGGGTGCAGTTGGCGTCTGCATAATTCCCGTGTTGGGGGGTGGGTAGATGATGGCGGTACCCGCGCCAGTTTTCGTTTTTTTACTCGTGTTTATCTGCATCACAGGGCTTTATTGTTACGACACCGACACATGTATTTATTGTGTGTTCGTAAAAAATTTATGATCGCCAAGATAAAGAGTTTTTTTGTGTTTTTTGACGAAAAAACTCCCGGAAACTCCGGAAAATTTTGTTCGTAAAAATCGCTGCGGCCTCTGTGAGGCTGAGTAATTTTTCGTCGGCTACGCCGTCGTCTAGTTGCTGACAACTAGACGACGTACAACAACATCGCGTTTAGTTTATAGCTGCATCAGATTCAGAGAGTGTTGAATACATAGAATGCGCTGACTCTATTGCATGTATACGCACATGAACTGCTGACGCTGTTGTGTATTTTTTGAATGCTCGCGAACATAGGTTCGTGAGTTGTATGCGGATTAGCATGACAGGACATATCTACGCAGTAGATGTTATCGAGTGATGAGAAATATTAGACAATTTCTTTTATTATTTTAAGTATTGGCTAACCGAAAAGGATGGGTGTTTTTTCCCTTCAGCTATTTACAAATCATTGTAATTTAAAGCGAATGATTTACGCTTAATTTCTTTTTTGAGTAGTGAAATCAACTACTTGAAACCCTCGCCATTAATAGATTAATGGTTTCTCGGTGGAAAGAGATCCTGTGAGAAAGAGGGCAATAACCATTACGAAAATCGACACTAATTTTCTCAAAGTTAGAGAAAGTAGAGGCTAAAGTTAGCATACGAGAATCGCAATGGGTTTGGTGATTTTTTTATTTAGCTCGTTAGCGAAGGGTATCCGCTGAAATGAGCCAGAAACCAGAAATTCACTGCTAAATTTCTCTGTATGTGCGCTACCCAGAAATTTTTAGCAGTGTTTCTAGCCTATAATTAAAGTTATTTTTCCATCTCTGGGTTTTACCACAGAGTAGGTATCGGGCACAGAAACAACGTAATTGCTCGAAATTATATTTATATATCCATCCCAGGATTATCTTCATGGGTAGGCATCAAGAATATCGACAATGACTTCTTGAATTTACGCGTATTATCGCACGAATGAGTATTATCTCATATCGATTATCTAGCTGTTTTTAGCACCAGATAATCGGGTAACTACATTGCAAACAGTAATTCCTTGATCAACAAATTTCACAGTAAGAAACGTCCTTTTTAATGTTAGCAATGGTTGCACCTTTTTTATAAATAGTTACACTGTAACTAAATGAAAGGAGGCAACATGAAAAAATCTGAACTTTTAAAAACTCAGCACCAAGTGCAATTGAAATGGTTAAATAATCAAATAGATAAAATAGCTAATGATGGCGCGTTATCATTTTCGAATGCAAAGGTAGCTGAACGTGCATTTGAAAAATTGAATAAAGAGAACATGGGCCTTATAAGTGATTCTGATTTAGAGCACTTTATCAACATCCATCTTTCAGAAGTTGGAATTAGGAAATTAGTCACTACATTGCGTGTTTATTTAAAACGTAACGGGACTGAACGGTTACAAGTAGAGATCACCAAGAGCAATAAACAATTATTGGATAAGCTAGTCAATGTTTCGGGTAAAACTAAAATCGAAATTATTAATCAATTGATCGAAAACGCCCTAATAGCCGACTTTCAAAGGAATGAAGAACAATTAGAGATGGTTACACTGTAACTTTTTTTGACTAAGTTATCTTTTTGATGAGTTCACTTGAAAAATAAACTGAAATGGAAAATTGATTTTTTTAGGTGATATTTGAGGCTCAGAGAGAGAAAATTAAGTAGGCTAGGTTTGCTATTTAAAGTTATTTTAAACAGCTTAAAATCGAATTTTCGAGCTCTATTTTTTGTGAAACGCTTATTTCCAGACGCTAAAATCGTTATTTAACATAATAGGTATTTTGTGCATGCTATTTTTGTATGATGCGTGTAACCATATAATTAGCAATTAAATACTGATTTTACTAAGTAGCACTAATTTATTTCTTAGTATTTTACTTTTTTAAAATGTAGTTTATAGTTCTACTGTACTTCATACAACAACAGGAGAAGAACTATGAATGCATATATATTAAGACCTAAAGCAGATGGAAAAAACCGAGAAAGTGAATTTATAGGTGGGCGAATTAGTATTGGTTGGTCTTGTGGTGAAAGTTTGGCAGGAAAAAATAGGGAAGAAATTTCTATCATTCTTGCAAAAAAATACTCTGATCTATCAGAGATATCCGTATCTATGGTTGGGTTGTTTGTAAAGATGCCGATTGGATCAATCGTCCTTACGCCCTCCTTACAAGATAAGTCTCTAATTCACTTACTGAGAACTACCAGTACTTACAAATATGATCCATCAGCCGACAATAATGAGAAAGGTAACCCTCACTTTATTGATGCAGAGTACTTAAAGACTGTACCTAGAAGTAGTCTACCGAAGGCGGTCGTTCGTTCTTTGTCAGGAGCAAGAAAAGCTCTTTCCCGAATTTCTCAGCATTTTGACCTCTTGGATGATTTTATTAGTTCGGGCTTTGAATCTGAGTCCGAAACCTTGGCAGATCCTACTGGTAATCGTGCTGAAGCCGTGAATGTACTTTACGACCTTTTAAGTAGCGACAATGAAAATGTTCGATTACAAGCAGCGATTGCAATTGTCGGTATGGAGTAGAGATAATAGTTAGAGGATTATCTGAATTTACCATAACGTCCGTTAAATGGACTAACCAAAATGGCGGCCTTTTTTGTATTTACTTATGCGGCAAAAGTTACACTGTAACTAATTAAGGCATAAATAAGGTGATATTGGTTATTAAGATACCAGCTGGATTTCATCCTCATTTTTAAATGAACAAAAAGAAATGGCAAACCCGCAAAGGTTTACCATTTCTTTTTTGTTAATTTAGCTCTGTGTCGGAGCTAAAATATCACAGCAAATTAAACAGCTACGATATTGTCTGCTTGCGGGCCTTTTTGACCTTGGCTTACAGTGAATTCTACTTTTTGGCCTTCAGCTAAAGTTTTGAAACCTTCGCTAGCAATTGAATGATGGGAGGAGTTGCCTCCAAAAAAACGACCTCCTGTATAGCTCTGTAAGCAGCGTTCTCTATTAGGGTGATACATTGGATGGTCTGTTTTCACCTGCTTTTAACATTCAAAATAATTACAGTGTAACTATTTTTAAATAGGGATAAATTACGCGGAACTGTTTACTTAATAAAACATGGTAGCTAGTTTATTGATTCTATTAGGGATAACAGGTTTATCTTTTCTCGCATTTTTATTAAACCACGCAACAATTTAGCGTTAGTTATGTTTTTACCGCTTGCCAAGCTCAGTTCTTCCAACCAAAGATTTAATTCAGCTTTATCATTTTCGGATAAACGCATAGTAACCGGTGAAGTGTTTGTTGTGATATTACGACGAGTCGCTACTGTAGTTATTTTATTTCTACTTACAGCTTGATCTGTTGCTTCTACTTTACGTTTTTGACGGCGCTCAAGTGAGGTTGTGCCGGTTAGTTTTTTCATCTTAAGCCTCCAAGTGAAACAGGATCTCTTTTGCCAGGCGTTTGTAATCGTTGTTCACAACAGCCCCCCGGTTTGTAGTGCAGAACGGGCAATACACTTACACTTGCCTGACCCACTACTTCAGTTTTAGCGATGGTGCTTTTTAATACGTTTTTAGAAAAAGCGATCAGTTGCTCATCTAAGAAGTTATTAATTAGCTTATTAGATTTGGCGTATTCATTTCTGAAAACCAAGAAATTCACATCATCAGTTTCTTTCACTTCTTCAAGCGCATCGAGTAGATCAGAAAGTCCGTTTAACGAGAATGAGCCGCCATCAATAGGAATAACAAATAGAGAGGATGCCATCATGGCATTCACTGACGTTAAAGATAAGTTAGGTGGACAATCAAGTAGTACTAGGTCGAAATCATCTTCAACTAAAGCAAGTTGATTTGTGAGTATTTTTTCACGGTGTATCTTTGCCAAACTCTGCTCGATAACGCGACTTAATGAAATGTCGCTAGGGCAAATAAATAAATTAGGGATATCTTTGTTGTTAGCAAAAGCAGCTTGAATAACCTTAGTGATTGGCGTTTTTTTAGATGATGCAAAAACATCGGCAATTGTTTGTTCAAACTCAAACTGGCCACCGGTTAATACCGAGGTTAGATTACCTTGCGGGTCTAAATCTATCACTAATGTGCGTTTATCCTCTTTTATTGTGCGGCAAGATTAATAACCGTCGTAGTTTTACCTACACCGCCTTTCTGGTTGAGTATTGCAATGATATCTATAAGTTACCTCTTTTAATGTATTACAATTGTAATACATTAAAAGAGGGTGTCTATTACTAATTAACTTTATAATGTAGCCTTACTCACTACTACGGGTTCATCTGCCACCTCAATTAGACCACTACATCCTTCGAATATATTTGTTTGAATCTGCTTTTCTGTTAAATTTCGCAAACTTTCTCCAAACAACTTATAAGTTTCCAAAAGCTTATTGGGATCTCTTTACCCTTCTTTGGTATATCGTATTTACGCCACCCTGCAATAAAGAGAATCCCATCTTCTTTCTGGAGAGCCATAACACTACGATTTGCATCACGTTTACTTAATCCTGGCGATGCAATCCACCATCTAATTATTTAGCAGCTTTACAAACCATTAAATCATCAACATTGACCAGTTTCATAAACTCTTCAAATTGAAAAATCTGATCACAGAACCAGCTTTTAGTTCCCTTCAATTTTTTATCTCGAGTTCAAGCTGATTTAGATTAAATTTCCACTTGGATCACACAATGAAATTAATACCTCGTTATCTATTGAAAATGAAATGAATATTTCGTATAAATACAACATTGAAATAATCAATGCAGAGTTGCTACCACGTAGTTGTATGTAATAAGTCTTAACTGCTTGTAGAAAGCAAGCTGATCTAGTGAAGGTTAGTTAAACGATTAGATCTATTGAGGAGTGAATTGTGAATATTGATAAAAAATTTGACGTTAT
>JBATHQ010000034.1:0-4887 GCA_049667005.1 Psychromonas sp. | reverse complement strand
TCTGACGCGACAAAATAATACCCCTCACTGTCAAAGGCTTTTAGTTTATCTATTGATGTTATCTGCTCTTCGATAATATAACGCGCCATTAACCCGCGGGCCTTTTTGGCATAAAAGCTAATCACCTTATATTTCCCATTTTTCTGATCTTTGAAGACCGGAGTAATGATCTGCCCGTCCAGCGCTTTTTTCTGTACTGATTTAAAATACTCGTTGGAAGCGAGGTTGATCAAAAGATTATCACCCTGCTCAAGCAATGCTTTATTTAACGCCTGGGTAATTAAAGCGCCCCAAAACTGATATAGATTAGCACCACGTTGATTGTCTAATTTAGTGCCCATTTCTAAACGGTACGCCTGCATCAGATCTAACGGACGTAACAGGCCGTACAATCCCGATAGAATGCGCAAGTGTGCTTGTGCATAAGTAATCGTTTCTGCGCTTAAGGATTCTGCCTGTAACCCCGTATAAACATCGCCTTGGAATGCAAATAACGCCTGCTTGGCATTGTCTAAAGAAAAAGGGATCTGCCATTGCGCAAAACGCGCGACATTCAAGCCGGCAATTTTATCACTGACTTTCATTAGCGAAGCAATATCCTGCATCGACAACTGCTGACAACGGTTGATTAATAACTGACTTTCGGTAAGTAAGTCAGCCTGAGAAAAATCGCTGACTGGCGCGGCAGTTTCAACGTCAAGGGTTTTCGCCGGAGAAAGAACAATTAACATATTGATTCCTATAAAAACAAGTTAATAAAAAAGCGACCAGCGTCGCTTTTTAACAAAACTATCGCCATACCCATTCTGTATCTTAAGATGGCTTGGCTATAAATTATATTATGAGTCTACTGAAACATCGCTAAGTTGACCAGTACCTATATGATGTTCGCCTTTGCTTGATTTTAACTTGATCATTAAGCGCAGGTCATTTTCAGAATCGGCATAGGCTAAGGTTTCAGTGTAACCGATAATATCTTTTTCATATAATTCAAATAGCGCCTGATCGAAGGTCTGCATACCATACTCTGTGGACTTTGCCATCAGCTCTTTCAGTAGGTGCAGTTCTCCGGTACGGATTAGATCCGTCATTCTCGGTGTATTATATAAAATCTCAAACGCGGCACAACGCGCTTTGCCATCTGCTGTTGGAACAAGTTGCTGAGCGACGATGGCGCGTAAATTGAGGGATAGATCAAATAAAAACTGGCGATGCACCTCCTGCGGTACTAAATGCAGTATACGATCTAAGGCCTGGTTAGCATTGTTCGCATGCAGCGTGGCCATGCAT
The DNA here is from genome assembly GCA_049667005.1 of Psychromonas sp. Classification (GTDB taxonomy): domain Bacteria; phylum Pseudomonadota; class Gammaproteobacteria; order Enterobacterales; family Psychromonadaceae; genus Psychromonas. The sequence goes on along the minus strand of JBATHQ010000034.1, from coordinate 3,597 downwards.
AAATGCCCGGTCTCAGAAAATGACATGGCAAACTCCATGGTTTCTCTGGTACGTATTTCACCGATAAGAATAACATCCGGCGCCTGGCGCAATGAGTTTTTTAACGCCAAATCGAATGAGTTAGTGTCAACCCCCACTTCACGTTGTGTTACCACTGATTTTCCATGCTCATGAATAAATTCAATCGGATCTTCGATGGTGAGAATATGACCGGACGCGTGTTGATTACGGTAACCAATCATAGCCGCCTGAGTCGTTGATTTACCTGCGCCCGTTGCACCGACAAATAACACCAGACCACGTTTTGCCATGGCGATCTCTTTCAGGCGTTCAGGCAGATTAAGTTCAGAAAATTCGGGTATCTTCATTTCGATACGGCGCAGCACCATACCGGGTTGCTCTTTCTGCATAAATGCACTGATCCGAAAGCGCCCCCCATGTTTGGCAAGAAACGCATAATTGGCCTCTTTTACAGCTTGAAACTCAACGAAAAGTGCTTCGTTCATGGTTTCTTTGAGCAAAGCGTAAACATCTTCACGGGTAAGTTTTTGCTCACTGATTGGCTCTAACTTCCCATTTACTTTGATTGTCACAGGCAAACCAACTGTGATGTATAAGTCGGAAGATTTTAAATTATCGGCCTGTAATAATAACGCGTCTAACATAACATCTAGCATAATAGATTCACCTTAGAATGTTTTTGGATCTGCGGCTTTTTGTGCTGCATCAGCATGGGAAACAACCCCTTGAGCAACTAAATTACGTAAACTTTGATCCAGAGTCTGCATGCCATGTACCATCCCTGTTTGGATCGCAGAGTACATTTGCGCCACTTTATCTTCACGAATGAGATTACGAATAGCGGGAATACCAAGCATGATTTCATGTGCGGCAACACGACCTCCACCCGTCTTTTTCAGTAATGTTTGTGAAATAACCGCACGCAGAGATTCAGACAACATGGAGCGCACCATACTTTTCTCTGCCGCAGGAAATACGTCAATCACACGGTCAATGGTTTTAGCCGCAGAAGTAGTATGCAGGGTACCGAAGACCAGGTGACCGGTTTCCGCCGCAGTCAACGCTAAGCGAATCGTTTCCAAATCACGCATTTCACCAACCAAAATAACATCAGGGTCTTCACGCAATGCACTTTTTAGTGCGGCATCAAAACTTAGTGTATCTTTAAAAACTTCGCGTTGGTTGATTAGTGATTTTTTTGATTCATGGACAAATTCAATCGGATCTTCAATGGTTAAAATATGTTCATGACGACTGTCATTTATATAATCAATCATTGCCGCTAAGGTCGTTGACTTCCCTGAACCTGTTGGCCCGGTAACTAGCACTAGACCGCGCGGAAACTCTGATATTGTTTTGAAACTATGGGGCGCACCGAGTTGCTCTAATGTTAATACTTTACTCGGGATAGTACGAAATACTGCACCCGCTCCGCGCTGCTGGTTAAACGCATTAACACGGAAACGGGCTAAATCTGGAAGCTCAAAAGAAAAGTCAGTTTCTAACTTTTCTTCAAAATCTTTACGTTGTTTATCATTCATGATGTCGTAAATGAGGCCGTGTACCTCTTTATGATCTAATGCCGGCATATTAATCTTACGAACTTCGCCATCTACCCTAATCATTGGAGGAACTCCTGCAGAAAGGTGTAGATCTGATGCATTATGCTTTACACTAAAAGCCAACAATTCCGTTATATCCATATAATTTAATCCTTATTATGACTAATATAATTAAAAACATTAAAAACGTAGAACAAAAAATAGTTAGTATCGCTCAACGAGCGCAACGTAACCCTGATGATATTCAATTATTGGCCGTCAGTAAAACCAAACCGGTATCCCAGATAAAAGAAGCTTATCAGGCAGGCTTGCGCCATTTTGGTGAAAACTATGTCCAAGAAAGCATCGAAAAAATTCAGCAAATTAAAGATGATCCTGATTTTAATGAACCAATATATTGGTATTTTATTGGCCCATTACAATCGAATAAAACCCGCCCTGTGGCTGAAAATTTCGATTGGGTACAAAGTGTAGCGCGATTAAAAATTGCACAACGCTTAAATGATCAACGTCCTGACAATTTACCCAAACTAAATATTTGCTTACAGGTTAATATTAGCGGAGAACAGAGCAAGTCGGGTACTACTTTATCAGAAGTTCTTGAACTCGCTTCACAAGTTAAGCAACTAGCACACTTAGAACTTCGTGGAATAATGGCGATCCCAGAAAAAACTGATGATCAGCACCAACTTGAAAATCAGTTCAAGCAACTCCATAACATCTATTCGCAACTACAACAGTTATACCCGCAAGTTGATACGCTGTCGATGGGCATGAGTGGAGATTTAGAAACCGCGATTGCCTGCGGCAGTAATATGGTCAGAATCGGAACCGATATTTTTGGTTCAAGAAATTAAGGAAAACAAAATGTTACATAAAAAAATTACTTTCATCGGCGCTGGTAACATGGCTGCCAGCATCATCAGCGGGTTAGTTAAATCGGGTTATCCTGGCGATTGTATTTGCGCTAGTGAGCCAAATATCACTAACACGCAAAAATTAGTGGATAAATATGCCATTAATGGCAGTCAGGATAATAGCACTTCAGCTAACTGGGCCGAGGTCATTGTATTAGCGGTAAAACCGCAAATTATGGCTGATGTTTGTCAGGCATTAGCAAACCAGGGCGTCGATTTCAGCAATAAACTGGTTATCTCCATTGCTGCGGGTGTCTCTGTACAGCGCCTGCAATTTTTATTAGGCGAGAAGACCCCGGTTATCCGTGTTATGCCGAATACTCCAGCATTATTACAAAAAGGGATGACAGGATTATTCGCATCGCAGCAAGTAAGCCAGGAAAATAAAACCTTTGCCGATGAACTGCTGTCAAGCGTTGGCGAAACGCTCTGGGTAAAAGAAGAGAGCATGATCAATGCGGTAACGGCGGCTTCGGGCTCTTCGCCTGCGTATTTTTTCCTGTTTATGGAGGCGATGCAGGACAAAGCAATAGCAATGGGCTTTGATCCGGAGCAGGCGCGTTTACTGGTAATGCAATCAGCACTGGGCAGCATTGAGATGGTCAAACATAATCCCGAGTTAACACTTTCGACTCTGCGTGAAAACGTCACCTCTAAAGGCGGGACTACAGCAGCAGCACTGGCCACCTTTAATGAATTAGCGTTAACTGAAACCGTGGCAAAAGCGATGCAGGCTGCTGCGGATCGTGGCGCAGAAATGGAAAAATTATTTTAACCTTAAGTTAATAACATAGAGTGAGTGTAGGTAATGAATGCAGTAAATTTTTTAGTTAATACCCTGTTTGACCTTTATCTGATGGTGGTATTATTACGCGTATGGTTACAGGTTGCGCGAGCCGATTTTTACAATCCTTTCAGCCAATTTGTTATTAAAGCGACACAGCCAGTTGTAGCACCGCTGCGCAGAATGATTCCAAGCCTCGGTGGTTGGGATCTCGCCACTATTGTGTTTGCTTTTGCCGTTGCCTGTTTGAAAATCATCGCCTTATCTTTAATTGTGGGCTCGTCAATGAACCCGATCGTGATCCTTATTTCCG
>JBATHQ010000033.1:0-4246 GCA_049667005.1 Psychromonas sp. | reverse complement strand
CAAGGTCGGGGTCACGAGTTCGAGTCTCGTGTACCGCTCCAAACTTCTTTTTTAAATCCCCTAAAGTAAAAATTTTCCTGATAGAGCACGACCTTGCCAATCAAGAGCCGGGTTCATGAGTTGCTTTTTTAGTCTCGCCTTTTTGTTTAAGATAGGGCTCCAAACTTCTCCAAACTTCTCCTAATATCTGAATAGTACCTATGTCTATTAGGACGTAGGACTCATCAGGATTTATTCCACAATAAATGTAAACAAATTAACCAACAATTTGTTACTTATGAATTCAGTTTGTAGGCCTTCGCTTGTGGGTTAATGGTTTTAACTCTTCTTTGGTCTTCCGCCTTTGACGGCGTGTAAGCGATGAGAAACCGAAACGTAGTTTCGCAGTTCGAGAGAGCTATGCTCTTTGTGAAGCCAAAGAAAACAGGGCACACAGAGTTTAGCCCGCTCGTGACACTATGCTGTCGCATAACTCGCCCAAAAGAAAGGCTGCCCAAACCATTTTTTATCTTGCTCTGCCCAATTACTTTTTAACGCACCATCTCAGACAGCACATCCCTGTACTGGCTGAGATTAGGAAAATCTAGGCCTAGCCTTCTCATGAGCCTAAACTGTAGTTTAATTCGCTCCATGATTTTCCTTGCGAAAGTACTTGTTCAGAGAAAGAAAATGGATGGGGAAAGCGTAGCCGATTTGATTTTGCATCTTAACTCATTAAATGACCTAAAAAGATAAAGAGTCTTTTATTGTGAATAAAAGACAGGCTACTTGCCTGCTAAGGGATTTCCTGTTTCAGGTTAAAGGTGACGCGCTGAGGAGTATGATCCGAAGCATCGGTTTTCCAGCTTGCGCTTTTTATAACTTCCAGGCCGCGATAATAGATATGATCTAAAGGCAGGCCAAAAATATTGGTACGTTGATCACTTTTAAATAATGCCTCTCGAAAACCTGCCTGTTGAAATGTTTGTTCAACCTCTTGCAGGCGGGGTGTCGACCAGGTATTAAAGTCTCCGCTGAAGATAACCGGCCCGTTATGGGATTTTATCAGGGTTAAGTAGGGTTGTATCTGCTCTTTTAGGGGCGTAGCAGTAAGGGTAAAATTCACGCCGTGAATGTTGATAAGCAGTAAGGATTGTCCTTGTTTATCGATAGGATAGACTGTTGCTAACCCCGTTTTTGGCGTAATGACCCAAGGTTCAGCATAACGCGTTGCGCATACATGGCTGGCAGGGACCTTACTTAAGGTGTTCACCCCGTAAACATCACCTTGATACTTAAAGGCATTATTTTGCAGATAAAAGAGGTTGTTCATCGCGCTGAAAGCGGTAAATTCCGGGGAATACTTTATCTCCTGCAGAGTTAACAAATCCGATTTTTGAGTCAGTTTTTGCAGCTCCTCCTGCCAGTCTTGCCTTTTCTGTTTGTAAATATTCCAGTTCAGCAGGGTAAAAGGTAGCTGCAGTTTAGGTTCTGATCCTGGAGGAGCTGTTATTTTTGTTAATTTCGGACAGCTTTGCAGATAACGATCCTGGTTGTGATCAAAAACGGTTAAATATTGGGGCGCTTTGGGGAAAATTGCGATTATCCCGAACAGCACAAGCGTTATTGGTAAATAAACTTTAAAAACAGCGCCTGGCGATAGAATTGTGAGGTTGTTTTTCATCTGCTCATCTTCTTATTGATGCAAGAGAGATATGTGGGGTATATTAGCGTTTCTATTCATCAACATGGAAGTCCTATTATGCCACTACAAAGAACACTTTCAATTATAAAACCTGATGCTGTGCGTAAACACCTTATCGGAGCGATTTTAAGCCGTTTTGAACAAGCTGGTTTACAACCTGTTGCCATCAAAATGCTGCACTTAAGCAGCGAGCAAGCAGCTGGTTTTTATGCGGAACATGCAGGCAAAGAGTTCTACCAATCGCTGATTGAGTTTATGACTTCGGGCCCGATCGTTGTACTGGTTCTGCATGCTGAAAATGCGATAAAGTTGTATCGCGAAACAATTGGAAAAACAGATCCAAGTCAGGCCGCTCCCGGTACTGTTCGTGCTGATTTTGCCGAGTCTACCCGCTTCAACGCGGTGCATGGTTCAGACAGTCCAGCTTCAGCTGCACGAGAAATCGCCTACTTTTTTACGGATGATGAAATTTGCCCGCCAGTTGCGGATTAATTATAACCAAACTACCTCAATATGCGAGAATCATTAAAGGTGTTAAATGTTTGCATTTAACACCTTTCGATAGTGGATTAACGACCTTAATCCCACGAAAAGTTATCATGTTGCGTCTTGCTCCGGTCTTCGAGCCTGCGCCTGATAAAGCATCTTGAAGTAACATGGATATATAACGGAAAGTAGGAACAATTATGCATGACCTAATAACATTATTCGAGCAAACACCCCAATATGTCTACGGGGTGGTAACCATATTTGGTTTGCTGATCGGTTCATTTTTAAATGTAGTGATCTACCGTTTGCCGGTGATGATGATGCGCGAATGGCAGGCAGAATGTGCCGATTCTTTTCCTGACGCCAATATTAACGTTGAGCAAGAACGGTTTAATCTTGTATTACCCCGCTCCCGTTGCCCTACCTGTAACCATTTAATCGGTTCAACTGAAAATATTCCTGTGCTTAGCTGGTTATTTCAAAAAGGCCGCTGTAAACACTGCGCCTGTAAAATAAGCATTCGCTATCCGGGTATCGAATTATTGACCGCGTTACTCTCTTTAGTTGTGGCTTATGTAATACCCTTCGGCTGGCCACTATTGTTTGCGTTAATCTTTACCTGGGTACTGATCAGCCTCACTTTTATTGATTTTGATACGATGTTACTGCCGGATCAACTGACTTTGCCGCTATTGTGGCTAGGTTTATTAATCAATGTGTCAGGTACTTTCACTGATTTAAGCAGCGCGGTATTAGGTGCCACCTTTGGTTATTTAACGCTGTGGTCAATTTATTGGCTTTTTAAGCTGCTTACCGGTAAAGAGGGCATGGGTTATGGTGACTTTAAACTGTTAGCCGCTTTGGGCGCATGGTTCGGCTGGCAGGCATTGCCGCTGATTATAATACTGTCTTCGTTTGCCGGTGCAATTATCGGTATTGCCATTATTGTAACCTCCGCAGATAAAAAGAGTCGGCCAATGCCTTTCGGTCCCTATCTCGCTGTCGCCGGTTGGGTTTTTCTGGTGTACGGCGATGCGTTAAGCAACTTCTATTATTCACTGATTTTATAATGTCTGATAATAACGAGCTTAGCGAACAGCAGAGTGAGGATAAAAAATGGATGACTTATGCTTTATCTCTGGCAGATAAAGCTGAGTCTCTAGGGGAGATTCCAGTTGGTGCCCTTATTGTAAAAGACAATAAAATAGTTGCAGAAGGTTGGAATCTTTCCATTATTAACCATGATGCCTGCGCGCATGCCGAGATTATGGCCATTCAGAGTGCCGGGCAAAAAATACAAAATTACCGTTTAATTGATTGCACCTTATATGTCACTTTAGAGCCCTGCGCCATGTGTGCAGGGGCATTAGTGCATGCGCGCATTAAACGCCTTGTTTACGGCGCGGGCGATTATAAAACCGGCGCGGCAGGCTCGGTTTTTAATCTGGTGCAGAGTGTGCAGCTTAATCATCAGTTGGAGGTGACTGGCGGTATTCTGGCGGAACAATGTGCTGCAAAAATAAGTGCTTTTTTTAAACGTCGCAGGCTAGAGAAAAAAGCACAAAAAAAAGCCGTTAATTAATTTCGTGAAATGCAAACTACTTCAAGGTGAAAATTTTGTATTTTCACCTTGAAGTAGTTTGTGTATGTATCTCCTTAAAACAAATCATCGGGTGACCTATGTCTAGTAAAAAAGTGAATTTTATCTACGAAAAAGAAACCAAAAACAGTGTCCGCTACAAGGAAGTTCCGGAGGAGGGGCAGGCGCCGATAGTGGGTAGTTTGTACATTCAGAAGTGGTTCGCCGGCAGTAGCAAGCAGATTACCGTGACCATTGAGAAAAAAGATTAACAGCAAAAATAGCGATCCAATCTTTTCATAATACAGTTCTGTACTCACTGAAATATTAATCAGAGTTAGGCGTTTAATAAAGCAGTAACTGGTTAATGAAATTGAAAATAATGCCGTTATCGTTACAGACCTTTAACCAGATCGTTATTGCAGTTCAAGCGACTTAGTCACTTCTGCTACAATAGTTTTTGGCGTATTGTTTATTGAACCATTCGGTAGTTC